>JAYOXJ010000137.1:1429-7254 GCA_038152725.1 Rhodospirillaceae bacterium | reverse complement strand
AACGAACCCGCCTGAGCTGCCGCCGAGTGTAATGGCCGGCGGTGGCAAGGGCGGCAATCTGGTGACGCGTGCCGCCGAGATCGCGAAAGGCAATGGCCCGTGGCGCTTCAACGCCCGCGAAGTCGGCGCGCTGGCAGCGCTCGGCAGCGGCGACATGAAGGCCGCCGGCACCATCTTCAAGGAGCTTTCCGAAGCCGCAGCGGCGCCGAACGGCGTCAAGTCACGGGCCACGGAAATGCTGAAGGTCACCGGAAACAATTGACGCGCGCACCAGGATCGATTCGAATGCAGGCCATGTCGCCAAACTCGTCCTCTCGCCGCAATTCCTGGCCGCGCGTCATCGCCGCGGCCCTGGTCTTGGCGAGCGTGGCTGGCTGCACCAAGGTCGGCGAAACCTTCGACCGCTGGCGCGGCAAGGGCCCGCAACCGCCGCTGCCCGGCGAGCGCATTTCTGTTCTGGCCAACGACCGCACGCTTTCTGCCGACAAGGAAGCCGCCTCGGTACAAATCGTATTGCCGCAGCCGACGCCGAACGCGTCTTGGCCGCAGGCCGGCGGGTTCGCCAACCATGCCATGCATCACATCAAGGTGCGCGACGCCCTGGCCAAGGCATGGTCGGTCGACATCGGCGACGGCGGCCACAAGGAAGAACGACTGAACGGCACGCCCGTGGTCGAGAACGGCGTCGTCTACGCCATGGATGCGGCCAGCACTGTCAGCGCCTACACCGCGGCCCAAGGCAAGCGGCTGTGGCGCTCCAACCTCGCGCCCAGCAACGACAAGGGCCATATCGGCGGCGGCCTTGCGCTCGACGGCGACCGGCTCTTCGCCACCACCGGTTTTGCCGAAGTCGTCGCCATGGAAGCCAAGACCGGCAAGGTCGTCTGGCGCAAGAACCTCGGCGCGCCGATGCGCTCGGCGCCGACGGTGCGCGGCGGGCGGTTGCTCGCTGTGACCATGAACAACCAATTGTTCGCGCTCAACGCCACATCCGGCGAGACGCTGTGGCAGCATCGCGGCTTGCCGGAAATCGCCAGCGTGCTCGGCGGCGCCAGCCCGGCCGTCGACCAGGGCACCGTCGTGGTGCCCTACACATCGGGTGAGCTGATCGCGCTCAAGGTCGAGAACGGCGGCGTCTTGTGGCAGGAATCGCTGACCGCGATCCGGCGCACCGACGTCGTCTCCAACCTGGCCGGCATCCGCGGCCGTCCGGTCATCGACCGCGGCCTCGTCATTGCCATTTCCAACGGCGGCGTCATGGCCGCCATCGACCTCCGTACCGGACAACGCGTCTGGTCGCGCGAGATCGCCGGCATCGAGAGCCCCTGGGTCGCCGGCGACTTCATCTTCGTGCTGACCACCGATTCGGAGATCGCGGCCATTTCGCGCAAGACCGGCGACATCATCTGGGTCCGCGGCCTGCCGCGTTTCGAGGATCCGAAAGACAAGAAGGACCCGATCGTCTGGACCGGCCCGATCCTCGCCAGCGACCGCTTGATCGTCGGCGGCTCGAACGAAGAGGCCCTCGCCATTTCGCCTTACACCGGACGCATCCTCGGCGTGCAGGAAATGCCCGATCGCGTGACCGTGCCCCCCGTCGTCGCCGACGGCAGCGTCTATTTCCTGGCCGACGACGCCCAACTCGTCGCCTACCGCTGAACGGTCCGGCTCGTCCCGGCCGCATGAGACCGCAATGCCCCTTACCGTCGCCATTATCGGTCGTCCCAACGTCGGCAAGTCCACGCTGTTCAACCGCCTGACCGGCAAACGTCACGCCATCGTCGACGACACGCCCGGCGTCACCCGCGACCGGCGCGAGGGCGATGCCCGGGTCGGCGACCTCGAATTCCGTCTGATCGACACCGCCGGCCTCGAAGACGCCGACGACACCTCGCTCGAAGGCCGCATGCGCAAGCAGACGGAACGGGCCGTGGCGGAGGCCGATGTGGCGCTGTTCATGATCGACGCCCGCGCCGGGCTGACGCCGGTCGACGAATATTTCGCCAACTGGCTGCGCACCCAGAAAACCCCGGTGATCCTGCTCGCCAACAAGTGCGAGGGAAATGCCGCCGAAGCCGGCCGCATGGAAGCCTATCGGCTCGGCCTCGGCGACCCGCTGGCGGTTTCCGCTGAACACGGCGGCGGCATGGTCGATCTGTTCGACGCACTTCGCGCCTTCGAACCGGCCGACCCCTCCGAACTTCCCGAAGAAGAATACGAGGATGACAAGGAGCGCGACAACTCGCCGCTCAGCATGGCTATCGTCGGCCGGCCCAACGTCGGCAAGTCGACCATGGTGAACCGTCTCCTCGGCCAGGACCGCATGTTGACCGGCCCGGAAGCCGGCATCACCCGCGATGCCATCACCATCCCGTGGCAATGGAAGGGCCGGCCCGTGCACCTGGTCGATACCGCCGGCATGCGCCGGCGCGGCCGGATCGAGGAAAAGCTGGAAATCCTCTCGGTGCAGGATTCGCGCCGCGCCGTGCAATATGCCGAAGTCGTCGTGCTGGTGCTCGATTCCAACGCCATCCTGGAGAAGCAGGACCTCACCCTCGCCCGCCAGGTGGTCGAGGAAGGCCGCGCGCTGCTGATCGCCGTCAACAAGTGGGACGCGGCCGAGGACAGGAAGGCATCGCTGCAGCGCCTGAGTGACCGGCTCGAGACCTCGCTGCCGCAAATCAAGGGCGTGCCGGTCATCACCTGCTCGGCCAAGACCGGCAAGGGCCTGGAAAAGCTGATGCCGGCGGTGTTCAAGTTGCACGAGCAGTGGAACCGGCGAATCTCCACGGCGAAGCTCAACGACTGGCTCGGCGCCGTGACCGAGGCGCACCCGCCGCCGCAGGTCGCCGGGCGACGCATTCGGCTCCGCTACATGACGCAGGCCAAGGCCCGCCCGCCAACCTTCATCCTGTTCTCGACCCGCGCCGACAAACTGCCGGAGAGCTACCTGCGCTATCTCGCCAACGGGCTTCGCGAGGATTTCGATCTCTGGGGTGTGCCGCTGCGCCTCAACGTGCGCAAGCGCGACAACCCCTACGCCGACAAGGCGAAGTAGCCGCCGGCCGCCACCTTGCGGCGCGCGCCAAGTCGGTTGCGCCATCGCACCGAATGGTTATTCTGCGGCCAGCCATATTCTTATAATCAATAGCTTTTCGACTCATTGCTGGGATTTCGCATGGACCTCGCCAGTCTGTTCCATTTCGACCTCAACGCCTTCCTGATGGTGATCTTCGTCGACATCGTGCTGTCCGGCGACAACGCCATCGTCATCGGCATGGCGGCGGCCGCGTTGCCAGCGGCGCTCCGCCACAAGGCCATCGTCTGGGGTATCGGTGTCGCGGTCTTCCTGCGCATCATCCTGGCGGCGCTGACGCTCTATCTGCTGCAGATTACCGGCATCAAGCTGCTCGGCGCGTTCCTGCTGTTCGCGGTCTGCTACGAGATGTGGCGCGACTTGATCAAGGGCGAGGCGCCGGGCGAGGAACTGATCAAGGAAGAAGCCGAGATCGCCGACGAGATCGAAGACGCCATCGAACACGTCATCGGCGAGGACGGAACCGCCACCGCCAAACGCAACGGCCCGCTCACCACCCTCGCCTCGCCGGAATTCCGCCGCGCCATGCTGAAGATCATCATCGCCGACATCTCCATGTCGCTGGACAACGTGCTCGCGGTCGCCGGCGTGGCGCGCGAGAACGTCGGCATGCTGGTGTTCGGTCTGGTGCTGTCGATCGTGCTGATGGCGGTCGGCGCGACGCTGGTCGCCAAACTGCTCGACCGCCACCGCTGGCTCGGCTACGTCGGCCTGCTGATCATCCTCTACGTCGCCGTCGACATGGGCATCGACGGCTGGAAAGAGGTCTCGCCGCTGCTGGGACTCTAAGGCGCGCTCAACCGCCGCCGCGCTGGAAGGCGCGCTCGAAGCGGTCAAGCGCCGCCTTGCGTGCGGCCTCCGAATAGCCCTCGAAAATCAGCCGGACCTTCGTCGCCGGCACGGCGAGAAGCGCGATGCGGCGCTTGCCTTCGGGCCCAAGCTCGATGGTCCACTTACCGTCCGCCCCAATGACGCGAACGCTGCTGCCTTCGACCGTGTAACTCTCGCCATCGAGTGCGTTCGGAAAAGAACGGAAGAAATCGGCGTGGGTGAGCGCCATCTCTTGTTCGATGACGACCTTGTCGGCCATCTCAGCCGCCGGCGACAGGCGGCCAGGCCGCCAGCGCGTCGCCTTCCTTGAGTGCCAGCGCCGCGCGCGCGTCGACCGGCACAAAGCTGCCGTTGACCAGGACCAGGTGGCACATGCCTTCCGGGACATTGTGGCGCGCGAGCAGGCCCGCCGCCGTGGTCCCCGGTTCGACGTCGAGCTCGATTTCGTTCTTGTGTGCCGCCGCCGGCAGATACTGGCCGAGCGAGGCATAGAGTTTGAGGGTGACCTTCACTACTGCGAACAGCCGACGTAGGCTTCCATGAAACGCTGCGGATCCTGCATCAGCACGTCCTTCCATTGCCCCAAGGCGCGGCGCGACTGGATCAGCCCACGCAGCACGCCGACGTGATCGGTACGCCCAAGGCTCAAGCAACCGATCAGGCGATCGCCGTCGAATTCGAGACGCAAGTAGCGGAAGCCGTCTTCGTCGACGACGACGGAGCGGTCGCCGCCCTTGATCCCGTCCCATTTGCCGAAGCTGACCGAAATCAGTCCGATGGTGTCGAGCACGTTCATAATCAGGCGGCCCTGATAGGAGATCGGCTTCCCGGCCATGTTCATGGCGGCGATGCGGCCATGCTCCGTCGCGGTCGGCTGAATGGCATGCACCGCCCAATGTCCGGTGGAAAAATCCAGGCCCTCTGCGCAGTCGCCGGCGGCATAGATGTTGTCGACGCTGGATCGCAGGTGTTCGTCGACCTTGATGCCGGCGCCGATCTCGACGCCGGAACCCTTGAGAAAGCCGGTATTGGATTTGACGCCGGCGGCGACCACGACGAGATGCGCCGGCAGCTTGCCGCCGTTGTCGAGATCGACATTCAGGCGATCCTCGCCGGCGCTCTTGCGGTGCTCGACCTTGGTCACGCGCGCGCCGGTCTGCACGTTGACACCCTTGGCCTGGCACCAGCGCTTGATCATCTCGCCGCCGGTCTCGTCCATCATGCGGGGCAGCATGCGGTCTTCCATCTCGACAACGGTGAGATTGACGCCACGTTCGGCCAGGGCTTCCAGGATGATGCAGGCGATGAAGCCGGCGCCGATCAGCACGACATCGGCGCCCTTGTGCGCGAGGCCGATGATCTGGCGGGCATCCTCGAGCGTCCAGCAATGATGCACGCCGGGGAGGTCGAGACCCTCGACCGGCGGCTTGATCGGGCTGGCGCCGGTGGCGATCAGCAATTTATCGAACTTCTGCGTGCCGCCACCCTCGAGCTTGAGATTGCCGGCCTTGGCGTCGACGGTCTCGACCCGGCCTTCGACATACTTGATGCCGAGGCTGTCGTAATGACCCTCGGTCTTGCGCAGATACGTGCCGGCCTCGTCGATCTTGCCGGTCAAGTAATAGGGAATGGCCATACGCGAATACGGCGGCTCTGGCTCGTTGCCGATCAGCGTCACATCGCACCCGGGGTCGATCTTGGCCAGCGTCTCGGCCGCGACCACGCCGGCCGGCCCGGCACCTACCACGACATAGGTCATGACAATTCCCTTCTATCTTGTCTCGTTCTTGAAGCAGCCGCGGCCGCCGCCCGGCGGGGCCGGCCCGCGCCCCAGACCAAGCCCGGACACAGGCCCCACAGGTTTTGTGGTGGGGTTGGGGGCGCCCCCCAGATGGCA
>JAYOXJ010000137.1:0-1419 GCA_038152725.1 Rhodospirillaceae bacterium | reverse complement strand
TGAAGCAGCCGCCACCGCCGCCGGCTTTCGCCGGCGGCGGGTTACTCCTGCGGCGTCAGAGTGCCAGACGGTTGAGTGTCTCGTTGGTCGGCACGCCATCCTTGGTCCAACCGCGCATCGAGTAGTATTCCGGCAGCATCTTGTCGAGGCCGTTGGTAAGCCCCTTGGCCGGCCCGGTCTTGGCGGCGTCCTTCAGCAGCCTGGGCGGAAGGTTGTCGTCCTTCCCGGTAAACCCGGCGGCCAGGTTGAACTGACGCTCCAGGTTCCAGATCCGTTCGCCCACTTCGAGCAGCGACTCGGACGTCCAATTGCCCTCGCAGGCGGCGGCGACTTGCGGCGCCACGTCGTCGAGGGTCCAGGCGAACGAGGTGAAGATACAGAGCCCGGAAGAATCGAAAGCCGCCGTTGCATCCTGGAACGCCTTGACCAGCCCGGCCTTACCTTCGGTGGCTAGCGGGTCGGTCTTCACCGGGATGCCGAGCACCTCCGACGCCACCGTGTAGGAGCGCAGATGGCAGGCACCGCGGTTCGAGGTCGCATAGGTCAGGCCCATGCCCTGAATACCGCGTGAGTCGTAGGCCGGGAACTCCTGGCCCTTGACCGACATCGACAGTTCCGGCTTGCCGTACTTGGCACAGAGCAGCTTGGAGCCCAAGCCGATCTCGGCACCGAAGCCTTCGCCTCGGCCGGTCAGTTCGGCCAAGGTCGTCAGCGCCTCGGCCGAGCCGAACTTGAGCTCGATGCCGCCGGTCTCCTTGGTCGTGATCGTGCCATCCTCGAACAACTCCATGGCGGCGCCGACGGTGGCGCCGAAGGAGATAGGATCGATGCCCTGCTCGTTGCAGACGAAGTTGGCGAAGGTGAGCGCGTCGAGATCGTCAACGCCGGTCGCCGCGCCCAAGGCCCAGGCCGCCTCGTACTCGAGACCGCCGGAGGCCTTCTGGTACTGCGGCCGGTCCTTCACCGTATAGTGGGTGCGGTCGATGGTCGAAACGCGCCCGCAGGCGATGGTGCAGGCGAAGCAGGCCGAGTTGCGCACCAGATTGGGCTTGCCGTCCGACTCGCGCGGTGCCGCCATGGCCTCGGCCGAGATGTTGGCCGCGCCCTCGAACTGAATGTCGCGGTGGTTGCGGGTCGGCAGCGCGCCGGTCTCGTTGATGACGTTCATCAGAACCTGGGTGCCGTAGGTCGGCAGGCCCTGGCCGGTGACGGCGTTGTCGGCGAGCACCTTCTTGCCGGCGGCGGAAGCGGCCAAAAACGCCTTCACGTCCTTGACCTTGACGCCCTTGGTGCCGCGGATGGCGACGGCCTTCAGGTTCTTCGATCCCATCACGGTGCCGACGCCGGAACGCCCGGCGGCGCGGTCCATGTCGTTGACCACGCAGGCGAACTTGACGCCCTTCTCGCCCGACACGCCGA
>JAYOXJ010000136.1:2149-9069 GCA_038152725.1 Rhodospirillaceae bacterium | reverse complement strand
CCGACGGCGATCGCCTTCGCGCTGATGTTCGGCGCCGGCAACGGCCTGATGACGATCACGCGCGGCACCATCCCGCTGGTGCTGTTCGATCACCGCACCTACGGCGCCTTCGTCGGCCGGCTGCTGGCACCGAGCTTCTTCCTCTCCGCCGCCGCACCCCTGATTTACGCTGTTACCGTGGAGGCTTTCGGCGGCCAGGGCGCCATGGTGCTGTCGCTGGCGCTTTCCTGCGTCATCCTCGCCGCCGCGGTGGCACTCAGGCTCTGCTTCGGCGGCGGCCCAGCCGACCGTCAATGACCGCTAGCCCGGCGGCGATCAGCGAAAGGCCCGCCGCTTCATTGAGCGCCAGGCGCTCGCCCAGAAACGCGATGCCGAAGGCGATGGCGCTGGGTGGAATCAACAGCGTCACCAACAACAGGTTGGTGGCGCCGGCGGTCGCCAGGATGCGGAAATAGATCACGTAGGCGAGCGCCGTCGACAGCAGCGCCAGCGCCACCACCGAGGCCGTCGTCTCGATGCCGGGCATGGTCAGCGTCCAAGGCCGCTCAACTATCAGGGCAAGGGGAATCAACAGCGCGCTCGATGCCGTCAACTGGCCGGCGGCGGTGGCCAGCGGCGCGACGCCCAACGCGCGGAAGCGACGACCCCAGACGCCGGCCAGGGCATAGCTCACCGCCGCCGCCAGCACGGCAAGCTGGGCCAAGACGTCGCCACCACCGGCCACGGCATCGCGGCCGAGCATGACGACGACGCCGGCGAAGCCGAGACCGATGCCGGCGAGCTTGGCAGGCGTGATGCGCTCGTCCGTGGTGAAGAGGTGCGCGGCGACGATGGTGAACATCGGCGTCGTCGCATTGAGGATGGCGGCGAGGCCGGAGGCGATCTGGCCCTGGCCCCAGACGATCAGCGAGAACGGTAGTGCGTTGTTCAATAACCCCATGACCAGGAACGCCCGCCATGCCGGGCGCGTTCGCGGCATCGGGATGCGCAATGCCGCGAGCACGACGCCGAGTACCAGGGCGGCAAGGGCGACGCGTGACGCAACGATGGTCAGCGTCGGTAGTTCCCGAACGGCGATGCCCTGGAACAGGAACGAGCCGCCCCAAAGCAAAGAGAGTGCGATCAGCATCGCCCAGGCGCGTCCGTCCATGCCGGGCGGCCGGACGATCTCGGGGGTTGGCGGCTCGGTGTCCATGCCGCGCTGATAGCGCGGCGCCAAGCACTCAAGCCACCCGATTCGTGCGCTCGCGCGTCCCCGCCCGGATTTTCCGGACCTGGCGCAATTGACGACGCCGGAGGGGCTCGTGTTCAATGCCGGGCCGAAATCCGCCCATGTTGCGGCCGGGCGCCAACGAGGAGGATCCCATGTCCACGAACGACGGCACGTTCTTCAATCTCCATGATCTCAACCAGGGCATCCACCGGGTCCTCGCCGAGGGCCTGGAGACGCGCATCTTCCCCGGCGAGCAGGCGATGCTTTCGGTGGTCCGGGCCGATCCCGGCAAGGCCGGCAGCGTGCATAGCCATCCGCAGGAACAATGGGGCGTGTTGCTGGAAGGCAGCGGCGTGCGCAGCCAGGACGGCGTCGAGTTCCCGGTCAAGGCCGGCGATTTCTGGCGCACGCCCGGCGGCGTCGAGCACGGCTTCAAGGCCGGCCCGGAGGGCGCGCTGGTGCTCGATATCTTCGCGCCGCCGCGCGACGAATACCGGGGTGCCGGCACCGGTTTCGGCGCGACCGCGAAAAAGTAGATGGGTTGAGCCCGCGCGGGCGTCAGGCCGCCTGCGCCGCCAGTACCTTGGTCGCCCAGCTGCGAAGCCCGCGCCCGCCCGGGTGGCGGGTGCTGCGCGCAGCACTGTCTTGCGTCCAGCGTTCGACCGGTACGAAGAAGCCGGTCTTCGGCCGGTCGAGTACGGCGCCGGGGAGGCGCTTGGCCGGCGTCCCGGCCATGGCTCGCTTGTCGGGTGCGGCGTGACCTGCGAGCGCCGGCGCCAGGCCCCGCAGCAACACCGGGTCGACCAGCGGCACGCGGATTTCGAGCGAATGCGCCATGCCGGCCCAGTCGGCGTCGCGCAGCAACTGGTTCAGCATGTACCAGCCCATCTCCAGGGCGCGCACTTTGTTGGCGGGCGTGCGTAGCCCGGCGGTGGTCGCCTGCAGGCGCACCATCGGCTGCAGCGCCTCCCAGCCGGCGCGCGCCATTTCCGGGTCCATGACATGCGGCAGTTCCCACGGCATGAAGAGGCCGCGGCGCAGGAGATAGGCGCCGGCGTAGCTGCCGCCGAGTTCCAGGAGCCCGGCGTACTTGGGCGATGTCATCGCCGCGATGGCGGGGCCGAAGACAACGCGGAAGGCTTTCCCCAGCGCGGCGACGCCCGGCACGGCGCCGATCAGCCCGGCCATCTTCGGCACCTGGCGGAAGCTGTCGTAGCCGCCGAAGAGTTCGTCTCCGCCCAACCCCGAGAGCGCCACCTTGAGCCCGCCGTGGGCGGCGACGCGGGCGACGAAATAAGTGTTCACGCCGTCGATGCTCGGCTGGTCCATGGCGTGGAGGATTTCCGGCAGCGCCGCGTCGAAGTGCAGCTTGGCGATGCGCTCGGTGTGCTGGCGGGTGCGGTATTGCTCGGCCACGGTCTCGGCCAGCGGCACTTCGTCGAGATGCGAGCCCTCGAATTCTTCGAAACCCAAGGTAAAGGTGCGGAGATCGGCGCCTTGGTCCTCGGCGGCCAAGGCGGCGAGGGTCGCGGAATCGCGCCCGGCCGACAGGAACACGCCGACCGGCACGTCGGCGACGAAATGATGGCGCACGCTGTCGAGCAGGAGCTCGCGCAGCTCCGACGCTTTCAATGTCGCGCCGCCACGTGCGGCAGCCTCGCCCTCGGCCAGCACCTTGGCCGGATCGAAATAACGCGTGCTTCGACGCATGCCGCCCCTCTCGATGGTCAAAGTGGCGCCAGCCGGCAGCGCCTCGATGTCGGCATAAAGCGTATGCGGGTCGGGCACCGAACCGAACAGCGCGAAACCGACATGGCCGGCCGGGTTCGGTCCGACGCGGCCGGCGCGGCCGCCGGCGATCAGTGCCTTCACCTGCGAGGCGACACGCACCGTCCTGCCGTCGTCGGCGACGTAGAGCGGCTTGATGCCGAACGGATCGCGCGCCAGGAACAGGCTTTGTTCGAGGGCATCCCAGATGGCGAGCGCGAACATGCCGCGCAGTTGGCCTGCCATCTCGGCGCCGTCGCGCTCGTAGAGCCGCAAGATCACTTCCGTGTCGGACTGGGTACGGAACGGCACGCCTTGGCGTTCCAACTCGGTCCGAAGCGCGCGGAAATTGTAGACCTCGCCGTTATAGGTGATGCGGTAGCGGCCCTTCTCGCCGCCGCCGTCGTTTCCGAGGCCGTCGATCACCATCGGCTGGGCGGCGTCGGACGAAAGATCGATGATGGCGAGGCGCCGGTGCGCCAGGCCGACCCGGCTTTTGTCGTCGATCCAGTGACCGCCGCCGTCCGGGCCACGGCGCAGCATGGCCTTGTTGATATCCATGAGTTCGCCTAGCGTCACCGGCGGCGCGTCCGGGTGATAGGCGAAAAGGGCGGCGATCCCACACATGCACGCTTTCTAGCGCGTTCCCGCCGAAGGGACAAAGTTTTTTCAATGGAATCAGTTATTTGCATCCGCCGGTGAAATGGGGTTAAAAAGCCACATGAAACAGGTCATCCAGAGCCGAAAGAGCGGAAAACTGGCCCTCAAGGAAGTGCCGGCGCCGCGCGTCAAGGCTGGTCACCTGCTGGTCGAAACGCGCGCCTCGCTGATTTCCGCCGGCACCGAACGGATGGTCATCGATTTCGCCAAGAAGAGCCTCGCCGGCAAGGCCCGCGCCCGCCCGGACCTGGTAAAGAAGGTGGTCGACAAGGCCAAGCGCGACGGCCTCAAGGCAACCTTCGAGGCGGTGATGGCGCGCCTGGATGAGCCGCTGCCCTTGGGCTATTCCGCCGCCGGCATCGTGCGCGCGGTGGGCGCCGGGCTGGAGGGCGACTTCCGCGTCGGAGAGCGCGTCGCCGTAGCCGGTGCCGGCCTCGCCAACCATGCCGAGCTAAACGTCGTGCCGAAAAACCTCGCCGTCCGCGTGCCGGACGGCGTCAACGACGAGGAAGCCGCCTTCGCCACGCTGGGCGCCATCGCCATGCAGGCGTTCCGCAACGCCGAGACCGGCCTCGGCGACGTCGTCGCGGTGATCGGCTGCGGTTTGGTCGGCCAGATGGTGGCGCAGTTCGTGACACTCTCCGGCGGCCGTGCGCTGGCGCTCGATTACGATCCGGAACGGCTCGAGATGGCGCGGCGCCTGGGTGCCGAATGCGCGCTCGATCTCGCGTCCGGCGCACTCGCCGAGACCGTCCGCGAAATGACGCATGGCCTCGGCGCCGACGCCGTCATCATCGCCGCCGCGACCTCGTCGAGCGAACCCTTCGAGACCGCCGCACTGATCGCCCGCGACCGGGCGCGCGTCGTCATGGTCGGGCTCACCGGCACGGCGTTCCCATATGCCGACTTCATGAAGAAGGAACTCAATATCGTCGTTTCGCGCTCCTACGGACCGGGACGCTACGACGACGATTTCGAGACCCGCGGCGTGAAGTATCCGGAAGGCTGGGTGCGCTGGACCGAGACCGGCAACATGGCCGAGACTCTCAGGCTCATGAAACCGGGTGGCAAATCGCGGCTCGACGTTCAGGCGCTGATCACACACCGCTTCTCGTTCACCGACGCCGAGGCCGCCTACGACCTCGTCACCGGCGGCACCAGACACCTGGGCGTGGTGCTGCACTACGCCGGCCTTCGCGACGGACCCGCCGCGTCGGTGATCCAACCGGCCAAGACTTCGGGAAACGGCGGCTGCGTCATCGGCGCCATCGGTGCGGGCGCCTACGCGCGCCAGCAACTGCTGCCGACGCTCAAGGGCATCGCCGGGGTCAGCCTCGCCACCCTGGTGACCGAACGCGGCGCCAGCGCCGATCATGGCCGCGAGAGCTTCGGTTTCGGGCAGGCAGCGGCCGACCCGGCAGCGATCTTCGAGGACGCCGCCGTCAATGCGGTCATCGTCGCCACCCGTCACGACAGCCACGCCGATCTCGCCGCCAAGGCGCTCAAGGCCGGCAAGTCGGTATGGGTCGAGAAGCCGCTGGCGCTCGATTTCGACAGCCTCAACGCCGTGATCGAGGCGCGTAACGGAGAAGGTGCCGGCTTCTTCATCGTCGGCTTCAACCGCCGCTTCGCGCCGGCGACGGACAGGCTCATCGCCGCGCTCGCCAGGCGGGCGGGACCGCGTGTCATCCTAATCCGCGTCAACGCAGGCGCGCTGCCGGCCGATCACTGGACGCAGGCCGCTGATTCGGGCGGCGGGCGCATTGTCGGCGAGGCCTGTCATTTCGTCGATCTCGCCCGCGCGCTCGCGGGCGGTGCCATCGTTTCCGTCGATGCGCGCGCGGCGGCCAACACCGACGGCGCCGTCGACGACGTCGCCATCTCGCTGCAGTTCGCGAACGGCTCGCTCGCCACGATCCTCTATACGGCGCGCGGCGACTCGTCGGCCGGCAAGGAACTGATCGAGGTCCATGCCGGCGGTGCCAGCTACTTGATCGACGACTTCCGCCGGTTCACTGTTACCGGCGACGCCGCCGCCGAGGCGTGGAAGGGCGCGCAGGACAAGGGTGCGAAGCGCGCGATCGAGGCTTTCGTCCAGGCTGTCAAGTCGGGCGGGCCGGCGCCGATCGACGAGGCCGAACTAATCGAGACCAGCGCCGCCACGCTTGCGGTGATGGAGAGTCTCCGCACCGGCGAGACGGTGGCGCTGGGGTAGGGAATACAGGGGAAAATTCTGGGCATGGATCTGGACGCATTCTTCGAGAGCGAATTCGCCGAGCACGCGGCGGTCGTGGCCGCCACGCGTCAGGCCTGCGGCGCGCCGTTCCGCGGCCTCGTCGCGGCGGCGACGGAAACCGTGCGTGGCGGCAGCGCCGCCGATTGCCAGCACTTGGCGACCGAATTGACCATCCGCTACAAGAAGGACCGCGTCGCCATCGCCGCCATTGCGCTGACGACCGATTCATCGGCGCTCACCGCCGGCGGCAACGATCTCGGCTTCGAGAACATCTTCGCCCGCCAGGTCGAGGCGCTGGCCAAGCCCGGCGACCTCGCCATCGGCATCTCGACCTCGGGACGTTCCGAGAACGTCATCCGCGGCCTCAAGGCGGCGCGCGAAATCGGCGCCGTCGCCGCCGGCTTCGGCGGCCAGAGCGTCGACGCCAAGGGCGGGCCGATGGCCGCCATCGCCGATCCTTATCTGGTTGTGCCGTCGAAGACCACGGCGCGGGTCCAGGAAATGCACATCATGCTGGGCCAGATGCTGTGTGGCGCCCTCGAGATCGAGTTGGGGCTGGTGTCATGACAACTGCTGCGTCGCGCATCCCCCTGGTCAGTGCGATTTCCGGCGCGCGCGTGCTTTGCGTCGGCGACATCATGCTCGACCGCTACGTCTCGGGCGAGGTCGAGCGCATCTCGCCGGAGGCGCCGGTGCCGGTGCTGGCGATCCGGAGCGAGACGGAGATGCCGGGCGGCGTCGGCAACGTGGCGAGGAACCTCTCCGGGCTTGGCGCCCAGGTCACGCTGATCGCCAGCGTCGGCGACGACGCGGCCGGCAAGACGCTGGCCGCCGGCATCGACGCACTGGCGAAGGCGAAAGCGGCGCTTGTCGTCGACAAGAAGCGCCCGACCGCGCTCAAGACCCGCTACGTCGCCGGCAACCAGCAGATCATGCGCGCCGACCGCGAAGTCGTCGGCGCCTTCGATGCCAAGGTCGGTGCCGCCATCGTCAAGGCCGCCAAGAAAGCGCTCGCCAAGCATGACGCCCTGGTGCTCTCCGACT
>JAYOXJ010000136.1:0-2139 GCA_038152725.1 Rhodospirillaceae bacterium | reverse complement strand
CGGCAAGGGCGTGCTGGCGGACGGCCGCGCGGCCGAGCTGATCAAGGCGGCGCGCGCCCAGAGAAAACCGGTCATCGTCGATCCCAAGGGATCGGATTATTCGATCTATGCCGGCGCCGATCTGGTGACGCCCAACCGCAAGGAATTGGCCGAGGCCAGCGGGTGCAAGACCGCCACCATTCAAGATGCGACGGACGCCGCGGCGGCGCTTCGCAAGAGCTGCAAGTTCGGCGCCGTGCTGGCGACGCTCTCGGGCGACGGCATGGCGCTGGTGACCGCGAAGCGCGAGCTCCACGTCGCCGCCGAGGCGCGCGAGGTGTTCGACGTCTCCGGCGCCGGCGACACCGTGGTCGCCACCGTGGCCGCGGCACTCGCCGCCGGCGGTTCGCTGGAGGATGCGGTGCGCCTCGCCAATGCCGCCGCCGGCATCGTCGTCGGCAAGGTCGGCACCGCTGCGGTCTATGTCGCCGAGTTGGTCGCGGCCCTCCATCACCAGGAGATTTCCCGCGCCGAGGCCAAGGTGATGACGCTGACCGAAGCGCGCGACCGCGTCCAGGTCTGGCGCCGCCAGGGGCTCAAGATCGGCTTCACCAACGGTTGCTTCGACCTGCTGCATCCCGGTCACGTGTCGCTCTTGGCCCAGGCCAAGGCGGCCTGCGACCGGCTCATCGTCGGGCTCAATTCGGACACCTCCGTCGTCCGCCTCAAGGGCGCCGACCGTCCGGTCCAGGGCGAGGCCGGCCGCGCCACCGTACTGGCGTCATTGGCCAGCGTCGATCTCGTGGTGGTGTTCGAGGAGGATACGCCGCTGCAACTGATCGGCGCGCTCAAGCCCGACGTGCTGGTCAAGGGTGCCGACTACACCAAGGCCACCGTGGTCGGGGCCAAGGAGGTCGAGAGCTGGGGCGGGCGCGTCATGCTGGCCGACCTCAAGCCCGGCCACTCGACCACGGCGACCATCCGCCGGCTCAAGGGGAACGGCGGCTAGGCGCCGATGAGCCCTGCCCTGAGCACAGACGCCGCACAGGTCATTTACGGATTTCTCTGGCTCGGTTTCGGCGTCCTGCATTCCGCGCTCGCCGGCACCCGTGCCAAGGCAAGGCTCCAGCCCTGGCTCGGCCCCTATTACCGGCTCGCCTACAACCTCTTCGCCGTCCTCCACATCGGTGTCATTGTCGCTTTCGGCGCCTGGGCGTTCGACGGCGGCCGTCCGGTCCAGCCCTTCGCCGGCTGGCGGCCGCTGATCGATCTCGTCGCCGTCGCCGGCTGGGCGCTGATGATCCTGGCGCTCAGGACCTACGACTTGGGCCGGCTCGCCGGCACGGCGAAGATCAGGGCCTACCGCGCTGGCAAGGACTGGGACGACGACGAACCCTTGATCGTAAGCGGCTTTCACGCCTACGTGCGCCATCCGCTCTATGCCGCCGGGTTCCTGATCCTCTGGGGATCGGCGACGACCGATCTCGCGCTGGCGACGGCACTATGGGGTTCGCTCTATCTCGCCATCGGCGCCCAGTACGAGGAGCGCCGCCTGGTCCGCCTCTACGGCGACGCCTACCGGGAATACCAACGCCGGGTACCGGCCTTCATTCCGTGGAAGGGCCGCGCGATTTGAGCCGCGTCAGCGCGCGCTCTGCACCCAATCCATGAAGCGGTCCATGAAGTTCTTCTCCGCCGGTGGCGTGTCGCTCTTGGTGACGAAGCTGCCGCCGCCCTGATCGGGTATCGGCGCGCCATCAACACCGGGCAGCGCGTGCGCCGCGATGCCGTTGTGCGCGTCTTCCATGAAGCGCTGCCAGATGCGCGCCGGCATGCCGCCGCCGGTGACCCGCGCCATCGGCGCGCCGTCGTCGTTGCCGACCCACACACCGGTAACGAGATCGGCGGTATAGCCGACAAACCAGGCGTCGCGGTGGTTCTGGCTTGTGCCGGTCTTGCCGGCGGCCGGCCGGTCGAGCCTGGCGGCGTGGCCGGTGCCATCACGGATGACGCCGGCCAGCATGGCATTCATTTCGGCGACTTCCGTCGCACCCACCACGCGCCCCGGGCCGGAGCCCTGGCGGTGGTAGAGCACGCCGCCCTTGGCGTTCTGGTTTTCCGTGATGGCGTAGGGCCCGGCGGCGCGGCCCGAGGCGGCGA
>JAYOXJ010000135.1:4463-9087 GCA_038152725.1 Rhodospirillaceae bacterium | reverse complement strand
CGACTACACGGCGCTGCCCTGGGTCACCTACACGGCGCCGGAATTGGCCCAGGTCGGCCTGACCGAAGCCCAGGCGCGCGAACAGGGGTTGGAATTCAAGATCCTGCGCTGGCCCTTCCACGAGAACGACCGTGCCCAGGCGGAAGGCGCGACCGATGGTCTGGTCAAGGCGGTGGTTACGCCCAAGGGCCGGATCCTCGGTTGCGGTATCGTCGGGGCTCACGCCGGCGAGCTGATCCATACCTGGACGCTGGCGATCTCCGCCAAGCTCAAGATCGGTGCGCTGGCCGGCATGATCGCGCCCTATCCGACAATGGGCGAGGTTTCGAAGCGCGCCGCGGGCAGTTTCTATACGCCCAAGATCTTCAGCGAACGCATGCGCAAGGTCGTGCGGTTTCTGGCAAAATTCGGCTAGGATGGCGTCGCGCTTGACCCGCCTGCCCGAGGAACGCCCTTAATGGCCGACACCTCCAACCGCTTGCCGACCTGGTTCACCAGCCTGTCCGCCCGGCTTTTGATGCTGACCGTGGTCTTCGTCATGCTGGCCGAGTTCCTGATCTGGGCGCCGTCGATCTCGCGTTTCCGCAAGTCCTACATGGAAGAACAGCTGTTGCGCGCGCACCTGGCGACACTGGCGCTGGAGGCGATGCCCGAGACCATGCCGGACCGCCACCTGGAGGACGTGTTGCTGGCGCAGACCAGCGCCTACGGCATCGTACTCAAGGGACCCAAGCGGCGTACGCTGATGCTGGCGCACGACATGCCGCCCGAGGTCGACGTCACCGTCGACCTTCGGCGCCAGGACCTGTTCCACTGGATCGGCCAAGCGTTCATGACGCTGAACCAGGACAAGAACCGCGTACTCAGAGTCATCGGCATGTCGCCGAAGCGCCCCGAGGTGACGGTCGAACTGATCACCGACGAAGAACCGATGCGCAACGCCATGTACGCCTATTCGACGCGCATCCTCTCGCTTTCCATCGTCATTTCGCTGTTCACCGCGGGTCTGGTCTATCTCAGCCTGCGCTGGCTCATGGTGCGGCCGATCCAGCGCATCACCACCGCGATCACCGACTTCCGCCGCGCGCCCGAGGATGCCTCGCGCCAAATCAAGGCGAGCGACCGCACCGACGAGATCGGCCTGACCGAGCGCGAACTCGCCATCATGCAGGACGAGTTGCGCCAAGCGCTGTCGCAACGCCGCCGGCTCGCCACGCTCGGCGCGGCGGTGGCCAAGATCAACCACGATCTCAGGAACAGCCTGGCGACCGCCGTGCTCGCCTTCGACAAGCTCGCCGCCGTCAACGACCCGGAGGTGAAGCGCGTACTGCCCCGGCTCTACGACGCCGTCGACCGCGCCGTTCAGCTCTGCAGCCAAACTCTGGATTATGCCGCCGACACCTCCCCGACCTTGAAGCCGACGCGGTTCCATTTGCAGGAACTGATCGCCGAAGCCGCCGCCGGCTGCCGTGACGCCGAAGCGCCCGGCGGCCCGATCAAGGTCGACAACCGGGTTCCGTTCGAGGTCGACCTGGAGGCCGATCGCCAGCAGCTCTATCGGCTGTTCTCCAACCTGCTGCGCAATTCAATTGAAGCGGGCGCCGGCCGCGTCGAGGTCTCGGCCGGCTACGAAAACGGCGCCATTGTCGTCGATGTCGCCGACGACGGGCCGGGCCTCAGCGACAAGGCGCGCGCCAATCTGTTCAAGCCGTTCACCGGCTCCACGCGCAAGGGTGGCACAGGCCTCGGCCTCGTCATCGCCCAGGATGTCGTCAAGGCGCACGGCGGCGATATCGAGGTCGTCACTGGTGCCGATGCCGGCGCCCGGTTCCGCATTCGGCTACCGGCGCAAAACGGCGGCCGCGCGGCCGCCGATTAAGGCTTTCAAACCGCTCATCGCACGGGTTAAATACCGCCGTCATGAGCCAGCGTTGGGATCCACAGCAATACCTGAAATTCGCCGGACCGCGGCTGCGTCCGGCGCTGGATCTGCTGGCGCGCATCGACGTCGCCGACGCCGCCACGGTCTACGATCTCGGCTGCGGCCCGGGCAACCTGACCCAGTTTCTCAAGGGCCGCTGGCCGGACGCCCGCATCGTCGGCGTCGATAACTCGACGCCCATGCTGGAGAAAGCCCGCGCTGCCCATCCGGACGAGCGTTGGGTCGAGGCCGACCTTACCGTCTGGCGCCCGGAAGTGGCGACGGATGTCATCTACGCCAACGCCGCGCTGCAGTGGGTGGCCGGTCACGAGACCCTGTTTCCAGGCCTGATGCAGGGCTTGAAGCAAGGCGGCGCCTTGGCCGTGCAGATGCCGCGCAATCACACCGCGCCCAGCCACGCGCTGATGCAGGACGCCATCGACGCCAGCCCATGGGCCGCCGCCATGAAGGGCGCGCGCGGCCTGCCGCCGGTGCCGGGGCCTGAGTTCTACTACGACCTGCTGCGTCCGCACGCGAGCGAACTCGACATCTGGGAGAGCGAATTCCTGCAGGTCTTGGAAGGCGACAACGCGGTCGCCGAATACACGCGCGGCTCGGCCTTGAAGGTCTATCTCGACGCGCTCGCCGACGACGACCAGCGCAAGCAGTTCTTCGACGACTATTTGGCGCGCGTGCAGAAAGCCTATCCCAAGCGCGCCGACGGCAAGACCCTGTTTCCGTTCCGGCGGCTGTTCATCGTCGCCAAGCGCTGAAAACGCGAAAGGCCGCGTTGCCGCCCGGTAACGAACCGGGGAAACGCGGCCCTCGTTCGTACGACGGCCGACCGGTTACTTGGTCGCCATCATCATCTGCTTCAATTGCGCTTCCATCTTCTGCAGCGCCGTCGAGCGTTGCTGGATGTCGGCGCGCAGCTGCACGATCTTCTGCTTGAGTGCGGCGATCAGTTTCGGATCGGGGCCCTGCAGGGCGGCCAGGACGAAGAAGCGGTCAGGCGTCTTCGGCGGTGCGGTGCGCACGTTGAGGACATCGGCGCCGCCGCCGCGAACCGCCACCGTCATCAACTGACCGCGGGTCTGCATCGGAAACAGCGCGAGCTTCATCTTGGGTGCAATCGGCTGGCCGAACTTGAGGCCGGATTGCGCCGGGCGCAGCGAGAACATGAAGGGCTGGTGCCCCGCGGCGATCTTGGGCGCCGTGGCGCGCAGCACGCGCCCGTAGAATTGAACGTAACGCCCGTTGGCGGCCTTGATCACGACAGGCGTGCCGACGCGCGCCGGAATTTTCGGATGTATGTTAAAATAGTCGATCTCGAACACGGCCGGGCCCGTACAGCGGGGCGCCTTGGCATTGATGTATCCGGTGTTGGGGTCGAGGGCGAGAGAGCTTTTGCCGTTACCGGTCTGGAAGCAGAGCTTGGTCGGCGCGGCATGGGCGTGGAAGCTGGCGAGCGCGAACGCCGCGCCCAGTGCAAGGGCGAACAACCGCCTGGGTTGGGGGATACTCATGGATTGACCTCCTCTGTGGGCTTGGGTTTGGGCCCGCCGCAAGGCGGGCCGGCCGCATTACTTGCCGCCGGCCATGGCTTTTTCGATGGCCTCGTTGAGCTTGCCCTGATCGCACAGCTTGACGGCGTCCGCCGGCGGCTTGCCGCCGGTCATTTCGGAAATGGTTTCCTTGCAGATTTTCACTTCTTCGGCGGTAGCGGCCTTGGCGGTATCGGCGAAGCCGAAGGTGGCGGCGATGCCGAGCGCTGCGGCAATGGTGAGAAGTTTTCGCATGGACGTGGTCCTCCTTGGGTGAACGTGATTGTGTCGATGGTGGTATAGGGTTTGTACCAAAAGCGACGTCAGGGTTCATGTGATCGTGGTCATTTATCCGCGATCCGGCGGCATTCCCCGCCAAACGGTGCCTCGGTCGGCCAGCACGACGTCCTTGGTGCGCCGAACGTGCGCTCGAGGAGAGTCTCAATCATCATCTTCGGTGTTGTCGCGGGCGATAGCGTCGATCCGCCCCAGCAGTTCCGAGACGGCGGAATCGCTGGCGATGTTCAGATGAGAATCGGCGGTCGGTGGCAGTATCTGAGGCAATTCCGTCGGGGCGGGCGCTGACACGTGAATCGTCTCGCCCAGGAGCCGGTCGATTGTCGCAGCCAGGTCGGACACGTCGATCGGTTTGGCGCAAACGGCATCCATGCCAGCCGAACGATAGTCGTCCACGTGTTCGCTGAGCGCGTCCGCGGTCAGTGCGACGATCGGGATTGACGCCACCTTTCCCGGGAGCGCGCGTATCGCCCTCGTGGCATCCGGCCCCGACATTTCCGGCATACGCACGTCCATGACGACGAGGTCGAACTTGCCGCGAGTCACCGCACGGACCGCCTCGACACCATTTCCGACGATCGTCACGTCGTGGCCGAAACGGGTCAATACCGCACGGATGATCTGCTGATTGATGGCGTTGTCTTCAGCGACCAGCAGTCGCAACGGCCGTGTCGCGTGAATGATGGTCGGTGCCGCTGCGTCGACGCTTGGGCTCAGGTCCGATGCGGCCATCGTCAGCGGAAGCGTGAACCAGAAAGTGCTGCCTGTCCCGAACGTGCTGGCCGCTCCGATCTCACCGCCCATCAATTCGACCAGGCGCTTGCAAATCGAAAGACCGAGTCCGGTTCCCTCGTATCGGCGG
>JAYOXJ010000135.1:0-4453 GCA_038152725.1 Rhodospirillaceae bacterium | reverse complement strand
CTGGGTGAAAGGGGAAAACAGGTTTTCAAGTGTTTCCGGCTTTATTCCGATGCCCGTGTCAGCCACGGAAATTTTAATCATCAGTTTGCCGTCGTCGTTCGTCTCGCGTGTGCCCGATACGGTGATCCGTCCCCGATGGGTGAATTTGACGGCATTGCCGATCAGGTTGAAAAGCACCTGGCGAATCCGAGTCGGATCGGCGTTTACGTTGGTCGGAAAGTCATCACTCAATTCCACGAGGATGCTGAACGGTTTTCCGTTTCCGGTCATGTTGCGTTCCGCGAAGAACTGCATGACGTCCTCGATAAGCGCCGGCAGATTAAAGTCGATTCGCTCGATCTTCAGTTTTCCGGATTCGATCTTCGACATGTCGAGGATGTCGTTGATGATTGTCAGCAGCGCTTTTGTCGCACCCTTGATCTTCTCGACCTTTTCGCGGCTCTCGTTCGGCAAATTGTCGTCGAGCAGCATGTCCGAAAAACCGAGAACGCCTGTCATGGGCGTGCGAATCTCGTGGCTCATCGACGCAAGAAACAAGCCCTTGGTTCGTTCCGCCGCCTGCGCCGCCTCGCGCAGTGCTGCCTGCCTGTTGGCCAGTTGCTCCAAGTCGTGCGCTTGCTTCTGCAGAGTATCGCGGCTTTCAAGCAGGGCCGCATGCGCCTGGTGCCGGCGGGTCTCGATGCGAGAAACGGCCCATAGCCCGAATGTGGTGAGGCCGAGTACGGCGGCGACGATAAGGATCGCCGCCAACCACTGCCGGCGCGCGGCGGTTTCGAAGAAGCCGGCGTCGGGGACGGCGATCAAGTTCCAGCCGCTGCCGGCGATCTGGAAACTCTGCAAAACGTCCTGTTTCTCCCGTGTGTCCAGATAGATGCTGCGTGTGCCGGAGATGGCGTCGCGCGCGCCGGCCGACACGACCTCGATCAAATCCGGACGGGCACGGTTGACCAGAACTAGGTTGTTGCCGGGGGATTCGTGCGAACGCAACAGTTCGACAAGTTTGGTCGGATAGAAACTGATGAAGAACGCCCCTCTGAGCTCACCGTCGCGTCGCAACTCCGTCATCAGGTCGAAATGATATCTGTGCGGCTGCGGGTGGATGATCGGAATGTACCGGTGCGGCCTGCCGGCGGTCGGTGCCGCCGCCGACATGAAGGCGATGATGCCGCGCTTGCAAACATCGCCGACAAAGCCCTCGATGTCATCGACAAGGTCCTCGCCGTCCCTGTCGGCGATGGTGAAGGTGAAATGCGATGGGAACCAACGCAGCAGGCTCGCACCGATCTCCGCTCGCCGACGGAGATCATGGGGATGATCTAGGTAGTCGTTGAGCTGCGCGTTCTTCTCCAGGGCGAAGGCTTCGACTAGCCGAACTCGATCCGAAAGAAAAGTCTCGATCGCGACCTTGGCCTTCGAGAGGTCGTTCGCGAAGATGCGGCTGTGATTGTCCCGAAAACTGGCGACTTCCGAACGGGTAAACACCACCGTCATCGCCGTCACGACGGAAAACGCCACAATGAAGACTACGACATAGAGTCTTGGGGAGGTTGAGAATGACATGATCGCCGTGATATTCGCCGAGCGCGGCTGCACCTTAGTCAATCAATGCCGAGTAGCCAACCGTTTTGGCTGCGGTTCACTCGGCCAGCACGACGCCCTCGCGGCGCTTGTCGGCGCCGCCTTCCAATCCGCCCGGATGAACGCGGACGGCGTGCAGTCCGCTTTCCAGCGTGAAGCTCTTGACCTTGTGGCCGAGCGCTTCGAGCGCCGGTCTGATCGCGGGCGCGAAGGCATCCGCTTCCAACTCGGTGCCGCCGTTGCGGCTGAGCACGTTGGGCAGATCGATTGCCTGCTGGACCGGAAGATTCCAATCAAGTGCCGCCACCAGCGTCTTCAGCACGAAACCGATGATGCGGGACCCGCCCGGCGAACCCAGCGCCATGACCAATTTGCCATTGCTGTCGAACACCATGGTCGGCGACATCGACGAGCGCGGACGTTTGGATGGCGCGATCGAATTGGCGACCTGGCGGCCATCGACGAAGGGTTCGAACGAGAAGTCGGTCAGCTGGTTGTTGAGGATGAAGCCGCCGGTCATCAATCTCGAGCCGAACACAGTCTCGATGCTCGACGTCATCGATACGGCGTTGCCGGCGGCGTCGACGATGACGAAGTGCGTGGTCGAGAGGCCCTTGTCGCCGCCGGGTTCGGGTGTCAGCGCGGCCTGGCTGCCGACCGGCTGGCCGGGATCGCGCTTCGGCCCGGCGCGCTTGGGATCGATCAGCCGCGCGCGCGCCGCCAGATAGTCCGGCGCCAACATGCCGTCGATCGGCACCGGCACGAAATCGGCGTCGGCGACAAAGGTGTTGCGATCGGCGAAGGCGAGCGCCTGGGCCTCGACCATCAGGTGCAGGGCCTCGACGCTCTGCGGCGTGAGCGCGCCGAGATCGAAGCGTTCCAGCATCGCCAGCGTCTGCGCCACCGCGATTCCGCCCGAAGACGGCGGTCCCATGCCGCAAACTTTCCAATTGCGGTAGGGCTGGCAGATCGGCCGGCGTTCGATGGCGCGGTAGGCGGCGAGGTCCGCGTAGCTCATCGAGCCCGGATGATTGGCGGCGCGTTGCACCGCGTCTACGATGCCGCGCGCGATGGCGCCGCGATAGAAGGCGTCGGCGCCGCCGTCGGCGATGGCGCGGAGCGACTTGGCCAACGCCGGATTGCGTACCGGCGTACCGGCCGGTTTCAGCTCGCCTTCCTTGGTGTAGTAGACGTCCTTGGCACTAACGCTGCCGCGCAGAATGGACTCGCGGGCCAGCAGCCTGGCAAGCCTGGGCGATATCGCGAAACCGGCCTCGGCCAGTTCGATCGCCGGTTCGAAGAGGCGTTTCCACGGCAGTCGGCCGTGCTTGGCATGCGCCATCTCGAGCATGCGTACCACGCCGGGCACGCCGACGGCAGTGCCACCGGCGGCGGCGGCCATGAACTTCATCGGCTTGCCCGCTTCCAGGAACATTTCCGGCCTGGCGTCCCGCGGCGCCGTCTCTCGGCCGTCGTAGCTGGCGAGTGCGCTGGCGGCACTGTCGTAATGCAGCATGAAGGCGCCGCCGCCGATGCCCGACGACTGCGGCTCGACCAGGGTCAATACCATCTGCGCGGCGATGGCGGCATCGACGGCGCTGCCGCCGGCCTTGAGCACCTGCATCGCCGCGCCGGCGGCGAGCGGATTGGCGACGCTGACCATGCGCCTGGCACCGGAGACGACGCCGTTCGCCGCCTCGGCACCGGAGGTCGCCGGCGGCGACGCCGGCAAACAACCGCCGAGCGGCGCCGATATGGCGAGGGTGAGGAGGAGAAGTCGCGCGCGTTTCACGCCGGCAAGTCTAGCGGGCCGGCGGCGCCAAGTGGAACCCTTTCTCGCCGCAGGTACCGCGGCTGGCAGCGCCGTGTCATAATATCGTATTCGAATGTTGGAGGCCCGGGTCCGTGGATCATCCCCTAATCGCACTCTTACGCGAACATGCCGTCGCTGTCATGGTGGTGCTGTTCGTCGGCGTGCTCTATTGGGCGTTCCGCGGCCGCATGCGCAGCCGCCGCCGCGACGGCACTAAGGGCTGAGTTTCCCACCAAGCGTTGTGCAGTGCACAATATTGCGCTATTTTTCGGCTTCCATGTTGACGGCGCCGGGCGGGAATGGCCGGGTCGGCGCGCCGTGGAGGGGGAAATGGAAAGCACGACCACCGCGCCCGAGCGCTTGAGCACGCAGGCGATCCGCGCTGCCAAGGGCGGCCAGCCGCTGGTCTGTCTCACTGCCTATACGACGCCGGTGGCCAAGGTGCTCGACCGCCATTGCGACCTGCTTCTGGTCGGCGATTCGCTGGCCATGGTGATCTACGGTCTCGAGACCACGCGTGGCGTCACCCTCGACATGATGATCGCACACGGCCAGGCGGTGATGCGCGGCACCAGCCGTCCCTGCGTCGTCGTCGATCTGCCGCACGGCAGCTACGAGACATCGCAATACCAGGCGATCGCGTCGGCGGCGCGTGTCGTCGCCGAGACCGGCTGCCAGGCGGTGAAGCTCGAGGGCGGCGCCGAGATGGCGCCGACGGTGAAGGCCATCGTCGATGCCGGCGTGCCGGTGCTGGGCCACGTCGGCCTGCTGCCGCAGAAGGCCGAGCATCGCGGCGGCTTCAAGATCCAGGGCAAGGACGATGAGGGCGCCAAGAAGGTGATCGCCGATGCCGTCGCCATCGCCGAGGCCGGCGCCTTCGCGCTGGTGATCGAGGGCACCGTCGAGGCCGTGGCGCGTGCCATCACCGAACGCGTCCGAGTGCCGACCATCGGCATCGGCGCCTCGCCGGCCTGCGACGGCCAGATCCTGGTGACAGACGACATGGTCGGGCTGTTCGCCGATTTCACGCCGAAGTTCGTCAAGCGCTACGCCGAGATCGGC
>JAYOXJ010000134.1:0-9180 GCA_038152725.1 Rhodospirillaceae bacterium | reverse complement strand
CGCAAGGCCTGTTGCAGGGGCACGTCACGGCCGGCGATTACCAGGAAACGGCGGCGGTGGCGGCCGCGAAGAAGTGCGATCGGTGCCGGCGCCGGGCCGAGCACCTGCAAATCGGGCGCATTGGGTGCGGTGCGGCCGAGCCCAGCCGCCCCTTCGTCGACGGCGCGCTCGTCGGTGCCCGAGACGATCAGCGCCGCCAGGCGCCCGAACGGCGGCATGCCGGCGGCCTCGCGCTGGGCCGCCTCGGCATCGAGAAAGGCGTCGCGGTCGCCGCCACAGAGCGCCTTCAGCACCGGATGGGCGGCATTGTAGGTCTGCAGATAGACGCGGCCCGGTTTCTCGCCCCGCCCGGCGCGGCCGGCGACCTGATAGAGCAACTGGTAGGTGCGCTCGGCGGCTCGGAGATCGCCGCCCTGCAGGCCTAAATCCGCATCCACCGCGCCGACCATGGTCAGCAGCGGGAAATGGTAGCCCTTGGCGACGATCTGGGTGCCGACGACCACGTCGACTTCGTGTTTTTCGATTCGCTCGACCAGCGCCGCCGCGGCGCTCGGGCTGGAAATGCTGTCGCTCGCCGCGATCAGCGGCCGGGCGTCGGGGAAAAGCTGCTGGATTTCCTCCAAAAGCCGCTCGACGCCTGGGCCGCAGGACACCAGGGCGTCGTCGGCTTGGCAGCTCGGGCAGCGCTCCGGCAGCGGAATCTGGTAGCCGCAGTGATGGCATTGCAGCCGGTGCGCGAGGCGGTGCTCGACCAGCCAGGCTGTGCAGCGCGGGCATTGGAAGCGATGCCCACAGGCGCGGCAAAGCGTCAGCGGCGCGTAGCCGCGGCGATTGAGGAAAAGCAGCGCCTGTTCGCCGCTTTCCAGCGTGGTGCGGAGGTGGCCTTCCAGTTCCGGCGACAGCCAGCGCCCGCGCGGCGGCGGCGTCTTCAACATGTCGATGACGCCGATTTCCGGCAGCGCCGCGCCGCCGTGCCGTGCCGGCAGGTGCAGCGCGTCGTAGCGCCCGCGCTTGACGTTGACCACGGTTTCCAGCGACGGCGTCGCCGACACCAGGGCAATCGGCGCGTCCGCGATTCGCGCGCGCACCACGGCCATGTCGCGGGCGTTGTAGATGACGCCCTCTTCCTGCTTGTAGGCGCCCTCGTGTTCCTCGTCGACGACGATCAGGCCCAAATCCCGGTAGGGCAGGAACAAGGCCGAACGGGCACCGACGACGACGCCGGCGCGGCCCTCGGCGACGGCGCGCCAGGTGGCGCGGCGCTGGCCTTGCGTCAGGTCGGAATGCCACTCCGCCGGCGGATGGCCGAAGCGCGCGCGGAAGCGTTCCATCCACTGGGCGCTGAGCGCGATCTCCGGCAACAGCACCAGCACCTGCCGGCCCTGGCGCAGCGCCGCCGCGACCGCCTGGAAATAGACCTCGGTCTTGCCGGCGCCCGGCACCCCGTCCAGCAAGGTCACGCGAAAGCCGCCGGCCTCGGCCTCGGCGGCTAGTTGAATTGCCGCCGGTGCCTGATCGGCGTTCAGTTCTGGGCCGGGATGGTCGGGGTCGGGCGCCGGCGGCAGTACCACCTGCGGCACCGGCTTCGCTTCCAGCAGGCCGGCATCGGCCATGCCCTTGATCACGCCCGGGCTGACCCCGGCCATGCGGGCGAGATCGGCGGCGATCAGCGGCGGGCCGTCGGCCGCCGCCAAGACGCGTGTCCGCGCCGGCGTCATGCGGGTATCGGTCGTCGCCGCTGCTCTGACGTAGCCGGTCGCCGGTAGCGGCGGATCGAGGGCGTCGGGCACGCTCATCGCCATCTTGAGTACGGCGCCGACCGGCTGCATTGCGTAGTTGGCGACCCATTCGACGAATTTCATCGCCTGGTCGGTCAGCGGCGGGCAATCGTGCGGGCCGATCACCGCCTTGATGCGCTTGGGCTCGATATCGCCCGTGCCCGGTCCCCAGACGACGCCGGAACACTCCCGATTGCCGAGTGGCACCCGCACGAAATCGCCGGGGCGGAGGGTCAGGTCCGCCGGCACGCGGTAGTCATAGGCCTCGCTCAACGGCAAAGGCAGCCGGACCGATATCAACGAACCGGGAGCGAAGGTCTCTGGGCCCTCGGGAGAAGGCGGGGCAGGCGGGGCGGGCATGGGTTAGGACGCGGTTTCCGGAATTTAGTTTTGTCGGCCTGATCCGGGTATAATAGGGCGATTCGCGGACGCAAGTCCCGCGCGGTGCTGAAGAAGGAACAGCCGAGATGAGCAACCCGGGCGATCCATTGGCCCAAGCGGCGCCGACCGAGGGCGAGTTGGACGACGAAGCCGTGCTCGCCTTCCTCGCGCGCAATCCCGATTTTCTCGCCCGCTATCCCGACGCGCTCGCCGGCATGGCCGTGCCCGGGCGCTGGTCCGGCGACGGTGTCGTCGACATGCAGCAATACCTGCTCAACCGGCGCAACGAGGAAATGGCGGAACTGCGCGACGCCGCCGAACACGTGATCGAAACCAGCCGGTCCAACATGTCGGTGCAGATGCGCACCCATGCCTCGGTCATCAGCCTGCTCGGCGCGCGCAGCTGGGACGATCTGTTGCGCATCGTCACTCACGATTGGCCGCTTTTGCTCGACGTCGATGCCGTGGCGCTCGGCTTCGAGGCCACCGGGCCGGCCGATCCCCGTTTCATGGAGAACGACATCCACCGGTTCGAGCCCGGTTACGTCGAAAGCGTCTTCGAGGGCGGCATCGAAGTGCGCCTCTTCCGCCAGATCGCCGACGACGGCACTTTGTTCGGCGCCGCCGCCGGCGTCGTCCGTTCGGCCGCACTGGCGCGCATTCATGCGGCCCCGGACTGGCCGGCCGGCATCCTGGCGCTGGGCGCGCGCGACGTCGCGTTCCATCCCGGGCAGGGCACGGAACTGATCAGCTTCCTTTGCCGCGTGCTGGAGGCCTGCCTGGCGCGCGTCATCGAGGCCGAAGCCGCGGGCGGGGCGGGTTGAGCCCGGCGATCGTCGAACCCGGCCTGGCGGCGGCGGTCGCCGAATATTGGGACTGGTTACGCCATGAGCGGCGTGCCTCCGAACATACCGTCACCTCCTACGGCCACGATCTCGACGGATTTTTCAAGTTTCTTGCCGATCATCTCGGCTATGCGCCCGGAACCGACGATCTCGCCAACCTGGACGCCACCGATTTTCGGGCCTTCCTTTCGGCGCGGTCGCAGCGGGGGCTGGAGAAATCCTCGACCGTACGCGCCGTCTCGACGCTCAGGGGCTTCTTCCGTTTCGCCGACAAGCGCGGCCTTTTCTCCAATACCGCCATCCGCACGCTTCGGACGCCGAAGTTGCCGCGCGCCGTGCCGAAGGCGTTAACCGAACTGGACGCGCTGAAGGCGCTCGATCTGGCTGAGGACTTGGCCGTGGACCGCTGGATCGGGCTTCGCGACCGCGCGCTGTTTTCATTGCTTTACGGATGCGGGCTCCGCATCGGCGAGGCCTTGGGGCTCAATCGCGACCAGATGGCGCAGGCGAAACCGGCGGCCGGCCGCAGCGGCACGCTCCGCGTGCTCGGCAAGGGCGGCAAGGAGCGCATCGTGCCGGTGCTGGCGGCGGTCTCGGATGCCATTGCCGCCTATCTCGATGCCTGTCCGTTCGATCCGGGGCCCGAAGGAGCGCTGTTTCTGGGTAAGCGCGGCAAGCGCCTCGACGCCGCCATGGCGCAGCGTCAGATGCGCCGCGTGCGCCAGGCGCTCGGCCTGCCCGAGACCGCCACGCCGCATGCCATGCGTCACAGCTTCGCTACCCACCTGCTCGCCGGCGGTGGCGATCTGCGCACCATTCAGGAACTGCTCGGCCATGCCTCGCTCTCGACCACGCAGCGCTACGCCGACGTCGACAAGAGCCGCCTGCAGGCGGTCTACGACTTGGCCCATCCGCGCGCGCGCCGTTGAGCGCTACTTGATCTCGACCTCGATGAAGGCGAATTCGAAATCGTTAGCGTTGATGACGTCGTGCTCGACGCCGGCGTTGCGCGAGTAGGGCAGGCCCTCGGTCAGGTCGGCGAAGTGCTCCTTGCCGGCGCCGTCGATCATTTTCAGCGTTCCGGTAGTACGCGGCACGACGACGTAGTCGAGTTCGTGGCGGTGAAAGCCGGTCGCCGCACCCGGCGCGAACCGCCATTCGGTGACCCGGACCCGATCATTATCGATCAGAAGCTTCGAAGTTGCCAGTTCGGTCATGCCAATTCTCCAGCCCTGTTGTGCTTGGATGCAGCCAGCATGGAACGCGGGGGCGGTGTTGGATAGGGCCAGAACCGGAATTTGCTCGGGTCAGCGCCGGCCGAGGAAATAGAGGAATACCGGGCCGAGCGCGGCAACCGCGCCGGAAACGGTCAGCGCCCAGACCCAGGACGCCACCGTGCTGCCGCCGAGACCGGCGGGGGCGCTCAAGTCAAGGACGGCGCCGAACACCAACGGTCCCAGGAAGGCGCCCGAGAACCCGATGCATGAGTGCACGGCCAGCGTCGCCCCCTTGTAGCCCTTCGGCGCCTCGGCGACCGCGCCGGCGGTGATCGACGACGAATCGCCGGTGACGACGAAGCCGTAGAAGATGACCACGACGGTGAGTAGCCAGAGCGGCGCCTCTGCCAGGAAGCCCATGCCGGCGGCAACCAGCGCCGACGACCACATGATCACGGCGATCGCCCGGCGCCGGCCGAACCGCCGGGAGATCTCAATGCCGATCACGCTCGCCGGCGTGCCGACGATGTTCGACGCCGCGGCGATGGTGGTGGCGGCGACGATCAGGCTCTCGCCCGGATGGCGCGTCGCGGCGAAGGCCAGGAAGGCGACGATCCAGGAGCGGAAGGCGAACAGTTCGAAGTTGTGTACCGTGTAGGCGAGCACATAGCCCATCGCCGCGCGGCAGCGGAAGACAGGGCGGAAATCCAGGAGGTGCGTTTCCGGCGCCTGCGCCGGCGGCCCGCCGTCGCGCGGCAGCATCACCGCCATCGAAACCAGCGCGATCAGTGGTCCGAACCCAAGGATCACGAACGTCGTCTGCCAGCCCCAATGGGCCGCCAGTTCGCCGGTGATGAAATAGGAAAGCGAGGTGCCGAGCCCGAAGCTCGACGTATAGAAGGCGACGGAGCGGCTGTGGTCGGCGCCGGGCCGGGCGCGGTCGAGTTGGTCGGTCAGGAGCTTGAGCCCCGGCATGTAGGTGCCGGCGAGGCCGATGCCGCTCAGGAACCTGAGCACGGTGGCGCTCCAGAACCCTTCCGCGAGTAGGCCGAAACCGAATGTCGCCAGCGTCGCCAGGGTCATGCCGGCGAAATAGATACGGTGCGCCGGCTGGCGGTCGGTCAGGCTGACCAGAATCGGCACGGCGCCGAGATAGCCGAGATAATAGATGCCGTTGATCCAGCCGGCATCGGTCTTGGAAAGCGACCATTCGGCGAGGAACGAAGGCAACAGTGCCGGAAATGCCGCCAGGGTCAGCATGCTCAACACTTCGGCCGAGCATACGGCCGTGACGATGGCGGCGGGACTTCGCCCTGGTGTCATCCGGCGTAGAGCTGGAAGGCGATCCCGGCGATGGTGGCGCCGCTGACCGCGAGCGCGACGTACCATGCGAACAAGGGCGGGCGCACCAGTGCGAAGACGGCGACGGCGGCCGGCATGCTGGTGACCGCGCCGGCGACCAGGAATGCCATGCCCGCGCCCGGCTGCACGCCCATCTCAATCAGGCCCTGGATCAGCGGCAGCGCGGCGAAGCCGTTGAGATAGGCCGGTACGCCGGTGGCGACCGCGAGCGGGATCGCCCAAATGCTGTCGGCGCCCAGGAGCTTGGCGATGCCATCGGCCGGGACGTAGGCGATCATCAGGCTTTCCAGCACGAAGGCCAGCGCCAGCCACTTCAGCAGGAAGAAGGACGTGTCGAGAAACTCGGTGCGGAAGGCGCGCCGGCGCTCGGCCGAGTTCCAAACGCGCCAGTCGACATCGGCCGGCTTGACCGCGCTTTTCTTAGCGCAGCAGCTCGGGCTCGCCTCAGGGCGAAGTGGATTGGCGAAGGCGCCCTTGGCCATGGCGAGGCGGGTCAGGAAGCCGCCATAAAGGCCGATCGCCACCGCGGTGACGGTGAGTGCCACGGCGAACTCCAACCCGAGCGTGCCGGTGGCGAGGAAGAACTTGGCCGGATCCATCAGCGGCGACGCCAGCCAGAACGCCATCACCGCCGGCACCGGCACGCCGATGGCCAGTAGTGCGGCGATCAGCGGTATGACGCCGCACGAGCAAAACGGAGACAAGCCGCCAAATAGCGCGGCGGCGAAGATCATCGCCGTCAGGCGGCCCTCGAAAACCTTGGCGATCAGGCTGTCGGCGCCGCTCGCCTTGGCGTAGGCGGCGATGCCGATGGCGGCGGCGAGGTAGGGCGCGATCTCGACCAGTTGCTTGAGCGTGAAGACGAAACTGGTCTCGGCCTGGGCCGGTGCGAACACCGCCAATAACACGAAGATACCCGCGACCGCGAGCCAGGCGCGCTCTACGCGCACAAGTCGCTGGCCGAAATTGGAAACGGTCAGAACCAGATTGGTCATCTTCGTCATCCTGCTGCAAAGCACGGGTGCGGAATATCCGCCCGCTCTATATTTCCAATAATCCGGAAATATCGAATTGTCAAGGTCAGTGAGGCGTTCCGCCGCTAAAATCGGACGCCCGGTTGCCTTGTGCGGGCTTAGATGTGGATGGCGCGGCCGCCGGCGGCGAGCGCGGCTTCCTTGACCGCTTCCGGCAGGCCCGGATGGCCGTGGCAGATGCGCGCGATATCCTCGGCCGAGCCGCCGAATTCCATGACGTTGACCACTTCCTGGATCAAATCGCCGGCGGCGGGGCCGATGATATGGGCGCCGAGCACCTTGTCGGTGACCTTGTCGGAGAGGATCTTCACGAAGCCCTCCGCATCGGCGTTGCAGCGCGCGCGGCTGTTGGCCGAGAACGGGAACTTGCCGACGGTGTATTCGGTGCCGGCCTTCTTCAATTGCTCTTCCGTCTTGCCGACCGCGGCCACTTCCGGGTGCGTGTAGACGATGCCCGGAATGGCGTTGTAGTCGATGTGGCCGGTCTGGCCGGCCATGATCTCGGCGCAGACCACGCCCTCGTCCTCGGCCTTGTGCGCCAGCATGGCGCCGCCGATGACGTCGCCAATGGCGTAGATGCCCTCGACTTTGGTCTGGAAATCCTCGTCGACCGGAATGAAGCCGCGCTCGTTGACGGTGACACCGACCTTGATGAGCCCAAGCCCTTCCGTGTAGGGGCGCCGCCCGATGGCGACAAGCACGACATCGGCCTTCAGCGTTTCCGCCTTGCCGCCGTCGCGCGGTTCCATGGTCAGCGCGACGCCGTCCTTGCCGGTCTTGGCGCCCGTCACCTTGGTCGCCATCTTGAAATCCATCCCCTGCTTCTTGAGGATACGCTGCATCTGTTTGGAGACTTCCGCGTCCATGCCGGGCAGCACCACGTCGAGGAACTCGACGACGGTGACCTCGGCGCCCAAGCGCCGCCAGACCGAACCCAACTCTAGCCCGATCACGCCGGCGCCGATGACGGCCAAGGTCTTCGGCACCTTCGGCAGCGCCAGCGCGCCGGTGGATGAGACGATCTGCTTCTCGTCGATGGTGACGCCCTTGAGCGGCGTCACTTCCGAGCCGGTGGCGATGATGATGTTGGCTGTCTTGAGCACCTGTTTCTTGGCGCCCTTTTCGGTCGGCGTCACGGTGACCTCGCCGACGGCGGTGATCTGGCCGGCGCCGACGAGATAGTCGATCTTGTTCTTCTTCATCAGGAACTCGATGCCCTTGGTCAGGTCGTCGACGACCTTGTCCTTGCGGCCCATCATGGTCCCCAAATCGAGCTTGAGGCCGGTGACCTGCACACCGTGGTCGGCGAATTCGTGCGCCGCCATCTCGTAGTGGTGCGACGACTGCAGCAGCGCCTTCGACGGGATGCAGCCGACGTTGAGACAGGTGCCGCCGAGCTTGCCGCGCTTTTCCACCACGGCCGTCTTGAGGCCCAGTTGCGCGGCGCGGATCGCCGCTACGTAACCGCCGGGTCCGCCGCCGACGACGACGACATCATATGCTTCGCTCATGGTCGCTACCTTCTATTTCTCGGTGCAGATGCCGAATCAAACGTCCAGCATGATGCGCTGCGGGTCCTCGATGCACTCTTTCAAGCGCACCAGGAAGGAGACCGCCTCGCGTCCATCGATGATCCTATGATCATAAGATAGGGCGAGGTACATCATCGGCCTGATCACGATCTCGTCACCGACCACCATGGGACGCTTCTGGATCTTGTGCATACCCAGGATGGCCGATTGCGGCACGTTGAGGATCGGCATCGAGTTCAAGGACCCGAACACGCCGCCGTTGGAGATGGTGAAAGTGCCGCCCATCATTTCGTCCATGCCGAGCTTGCCGTCGCGGGCACGCCGGCCGAAGTCGTAAATCGCGCCCTCGATCTCTGCGAAACGCATCTGGTCGGCGTTCTTGATCACCGGGACGACCAGGCCGTTCGGCGTGCCGACGGCGACACCGATGTTGTAGTAGTTCTTGTAGATGATCTCGTCGCCGTAGATCTCGGCGTTGACCGCCGGCCATTCTTTAAGCGCGATGCAGGCGCCGCGCACGAAGTACGACATGAAGCCGAGCCTGACGCCGTGTTTCTTCTCGAAGGCGTCCTTGTAGGTGTTGCGCAGTTCCATGGCGGCGCCCATGTCGACCTCGTTCCAGGTGGTCAGCATGGCGGCGGTGTTCTGCGCCTCCTTGAGGCGTCCGGCGATGACCTTGCGGAGCTTGGTCATGCGCACGCGTTCTTCCAGCGGGTTCTCCGGGCGCGGCGGCAGCATCGCGGCGGACACGAAGCTGGGGGCCGCGGCGGCGGCCGGGGCCGCCGCTGGAGCGGCCGTGCGTTTCGCGGACCCGGCCTCGATGGCGGCCAACACGTCACCCTTGGTCAGCCGGCCGTCCTTGCCGGAAGCGTTGATCCTGGCGGGATCGAGATTGTTGTCGTCGACCAGCTTGCGCACCGCCGGCGACAGCGGCCCGGACGACGCTTGCGCGGCGGGCGCGGCGGCAGGTGCGGGTGCCGGTGCGGGCATTGGAGCTGGGGCCGGGGCAGGAGCGGCGGCAGGTGCCGGCG
>JAYOXJ010000133.1:0-9230 GCA_038152725.1 Rhodospirillaceae bacterium | reverse complement strand
GTCATGGACATTTCAGATCGGGTCGTCGTTCTCGACTACGGCGAAAAAATCGCGGACGGAACGCCCGACGAGGTGCGGGCCAACCAGCAGGTCATCGACGCCTATCTCGGCGTGCAGCACGGCTGACGGGGGACCGACCAATGGAAATTCTCAATACCTTTTTGATCGCGCCCATTCTCGACATGGCGTCGAGTCCGATATTTCTGCTGGAAGTCATCATCGGCGGGCTGATGGCCGGCGTCATGTACTCGCTGGTCGCGCTCGGTTTCGTTCTGATCTACAAGGCATCCGGCGTGTTCAACTACGCCCAGGGCGCCATGGTGCTGTTCGCGGCGCTGACCCTGGTCGGATTGCTCGAGCGCGAGATGCCGCTGTTCTTCGCGCTTATCGTGACCATGGTCGTAATGGTCGGCGTTGCCTTCCTGATCGAGCGTTACATGTTGCGCAAGCTGGTCAACCAGGCGCAGATCATCCTGTTCATGGCGACCATCGGGCTCAACTTCGTGTTCGAAGGCACCGGCCAGATCGCCTGGGGCTCGAACGTCAAGCGGCTGGACGTCGGCATCCCCGAACAGTCCTTCCAGATCGGCGGCATCCTGCTCAATTCGTTCGACGTGTTCGCCGCCGTTACGGCCGCGCTAATGGTCGCGGTACTCGCCGTATTCTTCCAGAAGACCGCCATCGGCCGCGCGCTCCGCGCCGTCGCCGATGATCACCAGGCGGCGCTCTCCGTCGGCATCCCGCTGAAGACCATCTGGGTCATCGTCTGGTCCGTTTCCGGTTTCGTCGCGCTGGTCGCCGGCATCATGTGGGGCGGCAAGGCCGGCGTGCAGTTCTCGCTGGTGCTGATCGCCTTGAAAGCGCTGCCGGTGCTGATCCTGGGCGGCTTCGAATCGGTGCCCGGCGCCATCATCGGCGGGTTGTTGATCGGCATCTTCGAAAAAGTGTCCGAAGTGTATTGGGGTCCCGCCTTCGGCGGCGCCATCGAAGGATGGTTCGCCTACATGGCGGCGCTGGTGTTCCTTATGTTCCGTCCGCAGGGGTTGTTCGGCGAGAAGATCATCGAAAGGGTGTGAGCCATGTTCTACCGCGAAGCAGGTCAGTTCAAATCCACCTACCAAGCCGACCAGGCGATCTTTCCGATCGCGCAGGACCGCTGGTTCATCGCCCTGGTGCTGTTTGTCGCCTACGTCGCAATTCCGGCGGTGGCCACTGAATACTGGTTCCAGGCGGTACTTATCCCGTTCTTCATCCTGGCGCTCGCCGCAATCGGCCTCAACATCCTGACCGGATACGCCGGCCAGGTCAGCCTCGGCACCGGCGCATTCATGGCCGTCGGCGCCTATGCCACCTACAAGATGTCGACCGCGTTCCCCGGCCTCAACATCATTGTGGTTTTCGTGCTGTCCGGCTTCTTCGCCGCCGCCGTCGGCATGATCTTCGGCCTGCCCAGCTTGCGCATCAAGGGCTTCTACCTGGCCGTCGCCACGCTTGCCGCGCAGTTCTTCATCCTTTGGATATTCAACAAGGTTCCGTGGTTCTTCAACTTCTCGCCGTCGGGCACGATCACCGCGCCGCCGCGCGAAGTGTTCGGCGTGCTGGTCTCGGGACCAAGAGCGTCGCCAGAGGCGCGCTATTACGTCTGCCTGATCTTCCTCACCGTGTTCGCGCTCGCCGCCAAGAACATGGCCCGCGGTCACATCGGCCGCTCCTGGATGGCGATCCGCGATATGGACATTGCCGCCGAGATCATCGGCATACAGCCGCTGAAGACCAAACTCACGGCGTTCGGCGTTAGCTCGTTCTATTGCGGCGTCGCCGGCGCACTCTACGTGTTCTGCTGGCTCGGCAGCGCCGAGACGGAAGCGTTCGACATTCTCAATATCTCGTTCCCGGTGCTGTTCATGATCATCATCGGCGGATTGGGCAGTGTGCTCGGCGCCATCCTGGGGGCCGGATTCATCACATTGTTGCCGATCTTCCTGACCAACGCACCGCCGTTGATCGGCCTGCACATCGAGACGGAACTTCAGAAGCACATCGAGGAAATCATCTTCGGCGTGATGATCATCTTCTTCCTCATCGTCGAGCCCGCCGGCTTCAACCGGCTCTGGCAGATCGCCAAGGAGAAGCTGAGAAAATGGCCGTTCCCGTATTGAGCGCCGTCTCGGCGCTTGGCAAGGGAGCGGATAATAGAGTTTCGGACCGCATTGGGAAATCCGCCGGTCACATGCTAAGATTGCGGTCCGAATAAAAATGAGACCGGTACAGGGTCGCTAAACGATTAAAATGGGAGAAAATACCATGAAACTTCGTAGTCTGGTCATGACGGCCTTAGGCGTCACCATTGGCGCCACGGCCATGATCCAAGCAAAGGACGCGTCGGCCGACGTGTTCTATCCGAACTTCGTCTACCGCACCGGCCCCTATGCGCCTTCCGGCGAACCGATCGCCAACGGGCTCCGCGATTACTACACGCTGCTCAACATCCGTGACGGCGGTATCGAGGGCCACAAGATCATCTTCGAAGAGTGCGAAACCAAGTACAACACCAAGGTCGGTGTCGAGTGCTACGAGAAGCTCAAGGACAAGAACGGCGGCGCCTTGATGGTCAGCCCCTATTCGACGGGCCTCACCTACCAGCTCATCCCCAAAGCGCCGGTCGACAAGATACCGATCCTGTCGATGGGCTACGGCCGTACCGCGGCTGCCGACGGGCGCGTGTTCCGCTGGGTGTTCAACTTCCCGTCCACCTATTGGAGCCAGGCCTCGGCCTTCGTCAACTACGTCGGCCAGCAGGAAGGCGGCCTCGCCAACCTGAAGGGCAAGAAGATTGTCCACGTCTACCACAACTCGGCCTACGGCAAGGAAGCCAACCCGACCTTGGAAGAACTTGCCAAGAAGTACGGCTACAAGCTGACGCTGCTCGCCGTCGACCACCCGGGTCAGGAACAGGCCGCCACCTGGTTGCAGGTGCGCCGTGCCCGTCCGGACTGGGTGTTCATGTCGGGCTGGGGCGTGATGAACCAGGTCGCCATCCGTGAAGCGGCGACCATCGGCTTCCCGATGGACAAGTTCGTCGGCAACTGGTGGTCCGGTTCGGACGCCGACGTGGTTCCCGCCGGCGACAACTCGATCGGCTACAAGTCGACCGCCATGCACGCGGCCGGCACCGCGGCCAAGGTGATGCAGGACATCATCAAGGTCGTCTACGGCGGCGACAAGGCCAAGGCGACCGAGAACAAGGTCGGTGAAGTGCTCTACAACCGCGCCGTGCTGAACGCCGTGTTCAACACGGAGATCACCCGAGATGCCATCAAGGCCGCCGGCGGCAAGCGCCCGAACGGCGACCAGGTTCGTGACGCCTTCGAAAAGTTCAACATGGACGAAGCGCGCATGAAGAAGGTCGGCATCGACGGCTTCGCCAACCCGGTGAAGGTGAGCTGCGCCAACCACGAAGGCAACGCGCCGGGCGTGTTCATCCAGCAGTGGGACGGCAAGGCCTGGAAATTGACCAGCAAGTTCGTGCCGGCCATGAGCGACGTGGTCCGCCCGCTGATCGAGAAGGACGCGGCTGCCTACGCCAAGGAAAACAAGATCACGCCGCACAAGTGCTGATCGGGTATCCTTGACCATGCAGCAAACGGCTGAAAACATGGAGAAAGGGGCGGCCAAAGCGGCCGCCCCGCTTCTCAACGTCAACAACATCGAGGTCATCTACGACCACGTGATCCTGGTGTTGAAGGGCGTTTCGCTCGAACTCCACAAGGGCGGCATCGTCGCGCTTTTGGGCGCCAACGGAGCCGGCAAGACAACCACGCTCAAGGCCATCTCGAACCTGCTCCGCGCCGAGCGCGGCGAGGTTACCAAGGGTTCGATCGAGGCCATGGGCGAACGCGTCGACAACATGACGACGAATGAAATGGTCAAACGCGGCATCATCCAGGTCATGGAAGGCCGTCATTGCTTCGCGCACCTGACCGTCGAGGAAAACCTGCTGACCGGCGCCTACACGCGCAGCGACGGCCGTGCCGCCGTGCAGGCCTCGCTCGAGAAGGTCTACCACTATTTCCCGCGCCTCCGGGAACGCCGCACCAGTCTGGCCGGCTACACGTCGGGCGGTGAACAGCAGATGACCGCCATCGGCCGCGCGCTGATGGCCAACCCGACCGTGATCCTGCTGGACGAGCCCTCCATGGGCTTGGCGCCGCAGTTGGTCGAGGAAATCTTCGAGATCGTCCGCGACCTCAACCAGAAGGAAGGCGTCAGCTTCCTTTTGGCCGAACAGAACACCATGGTGGCGCTGCGTTACGCCGAATACGGCTACATCCTCGAGAACGGCCGCATCGTCATGGACGGCGAGGCGGCATCGCTCCGCGAGAACGAGGACGTCAAGGAGTTCTACCTGGGCCTGAGCACCGGCGGACGGAAGAGCTTCCGCGAGGTCAAGCATTACCGCCGGCGCAAGCGCTGGCTGTAAGAGGCACCCCTTGGGCCAGACGGACGAATTCTACGACGCGTTGGAGACCCGGTCCGCCGACGAACGCGAAGCGGCCCTGATGGCGCGGCTCGCCGGCCAGATCGCCAACGCCAAACAGAACGCCCCCTATTTCACCGAACGTCTCGCCGACATCGACCCGCAGGCGGTGACGACGCGCGAAGCGCTCGCCCGGGTGCCGGTGACACGCAAGTCCGACCTGATCGAGCTGCAGAAGAAGAGCCCGCCCCTGGGTGGCCTGACGACGCAACCGAGCGGCAAGCTCAAGCGCCTGTTCCAGTCGCCCGGGCCGATCTACGAACCGGAAGGATACGGGCAGGACTGGTGGGGCACGGCACGGGCACTTTATGCCGCCGGGTTCCGCGCCGGCGACCTGGTGCACAACACCTTCTCCTATCATTTCACGCCGGCCGGCTTCATGCTCGAGACGGGTGCCGCCGAAATCGGTTGCGCCGTGTTCCCGGCCGGCGTCGGCAATACCGAGTTGCAGGTCCGCGCCATGGCCGACATGTGCCCGACCGGCTACACCGGCACGCCGTCGTTTCTCAAGATCCTGCTCGAACGGGCCGAGGAAATGAAGCTCGACGTCTCCAGCCTGAAAAAGGCACTGGTCGGCGGCGAGGCGTTGCCGGCGAGCCTGCGCGGCGAAATCGAGGGCCGTGGCGTCTCCTGCCAGCAGGTCTACGCCACCGCCGACCTCGGCGCCATCGCCTATGAATCGAGCGCCCGCCAGGGCCTGATCGTCGACGAGGCACTGCTGGTCGAGATCGTGCGGCCCGGCACCGGCGATCCTGTGCCCGATGGCGAGGTCGGTGAGGTCGTCGCCACCCGCTTCGCTCCGGAGTATCCCCTGATCCGCTTCGGCACCGGCGATCTCTCCGCCGTGATGCCGGGCGCCAGCCCGTGCGGCCGCACCAACATGCGGCTGAAGGGCTGGATGGGCCGTGCCGACCAGACCACCAAGGTCAAGGGCATGTTCGTCCACCCCTCGCAGGTCGCCGAGGTGGCGCGACGCCATCCGGAAATTCTCAAGGCCCGCCTGGTCGTCGACCAGCGCGACGGTGCCGACGTGATGACGCTGTCGTGCGAGGTCGCGGATCTCGCCCATGTCGCCGGTGGCGCCGACGGATTGGCCGGCGACATCGTCAATACCATCCATGCCGTCTGCAAGCTCCGGGGCGAGGTCGGCTTCGCCGAACCAGGCTCGCTGCCCAACGACGGCAAGGTCATCGACGACATCCGCAAGTTCGACTGATCGGGCGTCCCGCCATGCAGGACGCGCCGAAGGTTCCCGCGCCACTCCTCGAAAACGGCCACATCCGATTGAAGCGCTGCCGCCACGGCGCCATGGCCTACAACGCCCGCGACCAGTACGTCGGGCGCTCGCTCGACCTCTACGGCGAATACGGCGAGGAGGAGTTCAGCCTGCTCGCCCAATTGCTGAAACCCGGCATGACCGCCCTCGATATCGGCGCCAACATCGGCGCTCTGACGCTGCCGATGGCGCGGGCGGTAGGAGCCAAGGGACGGGTGATGGCATTCGAGCCACAGCGCGCGATCTTCCAATTGCTCGCGGCCAATGCGGCGCTCAATGCGCTATCCAATGTCGAAACCCGCCACGCGGCGGTGGGCGCGGCGGCCGGCGATATCGTGGTGCCGCCGATCGACTACGAGAAGGGCGGCAACTACGGCGCGTTGGCGCTGGGCTCGTTCGAGGCGGGCGAACGGGTGCCGGTGCTGACCGTCGACGGGCTCGGTCTCGCGCAATGCCACGTGATGAAGGTCGACGTCGAGGGCATGGAGAACGAGGTGCTCGAGGGCGCCACGGCGACCATCACCGAGTTTAGGCCGACGCTCTATCTCGAAAACGACCGGTGCGAGCGCTCGGAAGAGCTGCTGACGCGGCTGCTAAACTTGGATTATGCCGCCTACTGGCACTGCCCCAGGCTCTACAACCCGGACAATTACTTCGCCAATCCGGAGAACGCGTTCGCCAATCTGATCTCGCGCAACGTCCTCGCCCTGCCGAACGAGCGCGATGTAAAAGTCGAACGAATGCAGCGGATTACCGACCCGGCTGTGAAATTCTAGCAGGCGGGCCGGGGCTGCCCGCAAATGATCAAAACTCGCCCATATTCTTGCCACATTTACAGGGCTAAATCGGAACCATAGACCTCCTCGTCTATACCAGGGATCCCCCCCCTCTCTGGTCCCCTTATCGGCATCCCTTTGCCGAAACTCGCGGCCGGGCCCACAGCCCGGCCGCGTTTTTTGTTATTGGGGCGGGGGAGGACATTGCGGAAAAAAAAACGCCCCCCCCCCCCCCCCCCCCCCAGGGAGAAAGAACGAGGGCCGATCGTTGTCCGATAGCCGTTTGCTACTTGACGGTCGGCTTGGTGTCGGCGGCCTTCTTGGCGTACTTGGCGAACTCCGCGGTGAACTTCGCCGACGGCTTCGCTTCACCGGCGACCAGGAAGCTCCAGTAGCCGAGCAGTTCGCTGGTACCGGCGTTGGTCTTGATCATGCGGGCAAGCTGCGGATCGTATTTGGCGTTGGCGACCGCATTGAGCAGCTTCGGCCTGGCGTTGGCGATTTCCGTCACCTGGTCGATCGCGGTGGTGCCGATCATGAACGCCACCGAGATGATGATCTGCGGCCCAGCACTGCCCGCCAGCGACAGCATCCGGCTACCGACCTGCTTGGTCACTTCCGCCGCCGCCCGGTGAGCGGCGAGATAGCCGACCTTCTGCGCCGCCTGGGTGGCCAGCGACTTGATCGTCGCCTTCGTCAGTTGGGTGATGGCGACCTCGATGGCCTTGCCGATGGCGATCTCGGCGGCGGTACGGGCGCCGAATTTGACCGCCTTCTCCGGGTTGCTGAAATCGCCGAAGCCGTTGCCGGCGGCGCCGAGCACGACACCGACGACATCGCCGAGCAGCGGGATCGAACCGGTCGCGATGGCGAACGCCGTACTGGCCGCGTTCAGGGCCATCGAGTTCATCAACGCCACGGTCGAGTAGTCCGGCGGCACGGTGCCGTAGTCGAGCAGCGTCATCATGCCCTTGTTCTTGCCTTCCTTGGCACGCCAGTAGTCGTCGGCCTGCTTCCAGGCGTCGTAGGCGGCAAGCGCGTCGGTCGCCACGTGGCTGCGCTTGGCGATGATGTAGTCGGCGAAGGACTTCGCCAGCTGCTTCTCGGCCGGGCTCGCATGCTTCGGCTCGGCGGCCGCGGCGATGACCCGGGCGAGCACGGCGGCGGCCGCCGCGGTGCTGCGCTCGGGCGCTTTCTGGAACAGGTCCTTCTCCATCGCCAAAGCCGACGTAAGCGACAGCTTTTTGTTGTCGGCCACCGCCTTCTTGGCGGTCTGGTAGATGCTGTTCGCGATCAGCGCGGGATGACGCTTGGTGATATCCAGCAGCACCGCCTCGGCGCCGGCCAGGCTGAACAGGCCCGGTTCGGTGAACGGCTGCGAATACCAGACCATGGATTTCGCCACGCAAGCATCCTTGTTCTTCACGTGCGACAGCGAACGGTCATAGCCCGTCGGGCAGCTCCAGCAGGTGCCGCTCTTGATCGGCTTGACGTTCTTGCCCTTGAGCTCCGGACGGGTGGTGATGTCCTGCTGGCTCAGGCCGATGAAGTCGAACACCTGACCGGCAGGACAGGTCAGGTCGGCGACCTTCTTGGCCTCCTTGAATTCGAAGCCGCCGCCCTTCTCGCAGGCCTTCTCGCCGTTCACCGGAAACACGGTGCGGTCATGGGCGGTCGGACAGGACCAGCAAGTGCCACCGGTGCCGTTGCGCTGGTAGAGCGGATCGCGGATTTCCCCCTTGCCGCACTCGCCCTTCTTGACGTGGGCGGCCTTGGCCTGCTTTTCGGCGACGCGCTGCGAACAGGCGCGGTTGTCTCGGACCGAATAGCCGGTACGGTTGAAGCCCGACGGGCAGCTGTAGCAATAACCGTCGATGCCGTCCCAGAACTGGCCCTTCGGACAGTCGGTGCCAAGCAGGCCCTTGCCCTTGGTATGGCGCTGGATCTTGGAGAAGTTCTCGCCGGCGGCAATGAAGCAGGCGTTGTTAGCATCGACGTGCGCGGCCGAACGCTTGTAGCCGGCCGGGCACTTGCGGCATTCGCCGTCGCGGATGGTGTCGTAGAAAGCATCCGGCGGACACACCGGGCCGATGAACTTGGCCTTGGTGAATTCGCCGCGGATATTCTTGTTCGGCTTGCTGCAGGCCTTCTCCGAATCGACGGCAGCCGCGGAGCGGCTGAAGCCCGCCGGGCACGACCAGCACTGCCAAAGACCGATATCGAAGAACGACCCCTTGGGACAGTTGCCGAGCGCGGCCGATTCGAACACCACCGGCTGGCCGCCGCAGCGCGGCTGGTTGGCGCCGCCACAGACCGGTCCGCTCGGCTTTTGCGGCGACTGCACGGTGATGGCGATCGGCTTGCTGAGATTGAGGTTGGTATTTTCGTTCAAGGTGATGAGACCGGAACTGGTCTGGATCACGGTCACCTGGCCGGGATCGATCTGGATCGTCTTGACCTGGATTTCCGAGCTTTTCGTCGTCTGCGCGGACGGGCTCCCCGTCCACAACAGGGCGCAGGCAACTGCCAGCGCCAGTGCCGACCCGCGTTTAAAACCGAAGGGGCTGAAGTAGCTAAGAGCCTATTGGGGTTCTACAATGGCTACGATGTACGTCCGCAAGAGCAGGCTTCCGCCGCGTCA
>JAYOXJ010000132.1:7066-9233 GCA_038152725.1 Rhodospirillaceae bacterium | reverse complement strand
GGCGTGCACAATCTGCTCGGCGACCGCGGCACCGTCGATCTGGTCTCGCTAATTGGCTACTACGGCCTCGTGTCGGCGACGCTGAACGTATTCCAGGTGCCCATGCCGGACGGCGAGACCCCGCCATTCGACGACTGATCCGCGCCGTTACAGCCTTGGATGCAGGAAGCGGCTTAGCACGGTCATGCAGAGAAAGGAAATGCCGCCGGAGACGAACACCACGACCAGCGGAAAGAAACTGAGCAGCAGCGCAAACAACCCCGGTGTCAGCAGGCTGTTGACGTGACGGAAGGTCATGAACACCGACGTCATCTCGGCCCGCTCATAAGGATGCACGGCACGCAGGAACGGCACGTTGCCGGCGGCGTCGATGATCGTCGCAACCCCCCCCCCAACCACCAATAATCCCAGGCCGATCAACGGATCGGCCAGCGGCCCGTGCATGAACGCCGCGGCCAGCAAGGTGGCAATGCCGGCGGCGCCGTAACCGATCGCCAGAATAAAGCGAATACCTTTGCGTTCAGCCAGGTTCCCCCACAACGTAACAGCCAGCAACGGAGCCAGGCCGAGCGAGACGGCCGCACCACCCCACTCCGGCGGGAAGCCGTTTTCGGTCACATAGATCGGCGTATAGACGAAGAACATCATCCACCAGCCGTTACGGCCGATGGCCAGCACCCAAGCAAGCACGAGTCGTTTCTGACTGAAGAAGCGTGGCAATGACCTGAGCGGATTGGGCATCGGTTTCAGCGGCTGGGCGATCGCCGGGTTGTCGGTCAGGCGGAGATACCAGAACACCGCGAGCGCGAACATCGCCGACGCCGCCACCAGCACGAACGTCGCTTCATGCCCGACATTCTGGGCGAGATAGACGCCGAGCCACGGCCCAGCCGTAAACACTATGCCTGCATATAGCAGGCGGGTCGGTTCGAACCGCTTGAGTTCACGCCGTGGGATATGGTCGAGAAGATAGAGGTTCAACGTCACTTCCGTGCAAGCAGCCGCGATTACCTGCAGCGTCAGGCCGATGATCAGCGTCAGTACCGAATCGATCGAAAAGCAGGCGCAAGCCGCCACATAGGTCATCAGACCGGCGCTGTACACCCAACGCCGGCGAAGCGCGTGCACGACACTCGGGATGCCCAGGCTGGCAATCAGCCCGATCACGCTAACCGCGAAATAGCCGACGCTGACAGCCCGCGCATCGCCAAGAATGGCATGGGCCTGCAATGGGATCAGCGTGGTCAGCAGCGCACGGTTGACGCTTTCCAGCGTAAACAAAGTGACGAAAGTGGCGGCGCGGGGCTTTGGCGCACCAACCAGCCAGACCGGAATGTTGTATCGCCGCATCGGCGGGCGCCTGCGGGACGGCCGTCAGGTGCCGACCGTGAACGGCGCGACGAGCCGTTCCAGCGTCGCCATAACTGAAAGTGGTGTGAGTTTGCCGGTGGCGGGATTCTCCGGTGTCGGAACGCCCGCGATGCTCATCTCGAAACGCGTCGAAGACGCATCGACGGCGACATGGTGCGTATTGCGGACGACGGCCGGGTCGGCCCAAATTTCGTATTCGGTGCGGTCGGGACCGATGCCTGCGAGTGCCAGTGCGACCGCCACGTTGACATTGGCTGGAAATTTAGCCGCCGCGTCGCGGACGGAGCCTGAATAGAGGCAGACCGGCTCCTTCAGGTTGTCCATGTCGTAACCCTGCTCGATCACGAAGGGCGCACTCTTAAGACCGGCCGGCGGCTTCCTCGTCTTCATGACGACCGAGTAGACCTCACCCTTGGCAGCGGCGCGGACGGCATCGAACCCGAGCAACGCGCCGGTGGCGGCGATCAACTGCGCGCCGGTTTCGCTTGCGCGATCGACCAGATCGTAGTTCGCAAGCAGCGACGTCAGGGTCAGCACGATCAAGGTCTTGCTCTGCTCGACGGCGGGACGGGCCAATTCCATGAACAACTTTGGCGGCAGGCACTCGACGATGACATCGGACGCGGCGACAAGCTCATCGAGGCCGAGTACGGGTGGAGGCGAACGGAAGTCCGCCATTCTCTCGGCGGCGCGTTCGCGGTTGCCGGCAGAGATGCCCGACAACACCATGCCTTCGACGCCTTCATCCAGCCAGCGTGCTACCGGCATGCCGATGGCGCCGAGCCCGGCAATGCCG
>JAYOXJ010000132.1:0-7056 GCA_038152725.1 Rhodospirillaceae bacterium | reverse complement strand
ACCTTCAGCTTGTCTTTGGGTCGCAACGACATGTATCCCCCGATTAGCCTGTTGCTATGAACGACTGCCCTTGGAGCGCAGCAGCGACTCGCACTGACGTTCGCGCTCCATGATTTCCGAAATTACCGTGTCGATATCGTTGCGCTGGCGCTCCAGCGATTCCCGCCGCTCGCGCAGCTTCGAGATGAAGTGGCGGAGCTGGGCCGCTTCGGTCGGGTCGACATCGTAGAGATCGATCATTTCCTGGATTTCATCGAGCGAGAAACCCAGTCTTTTGCCGCGCATGACGAGTTGCAGCCGCACCCGGTCACGGACGTGGTAAATCCGTCGCTGGCCCCGGCGTTCGGGCGAAATCAGCCCTTTGTCCTCGTAAAACCGGATGGTCCGCGTGGTTACGTCGAACTCGCGCGCCAATTCGGCAATGGTCCATGTCTCGCTCATGGCCGCACCGTAATTAACCCAAGCGCAAAGATAAATACCTGCTTCACAGGAGCACCATGGCGGCGAGCCCAAGGAACACGAAGAAGCCGACAACGTCCGTGATCGTGGTCAGGAACACACTCGACGCGATTGCCGGATCGACGCCATTGCGGTCGAGAACCAGCGGCACCAGCGTGCCTGCCAACCCGGCAACCAGCAGGTTGACCACCATGGCAACGCCGATGATCACCCCAAGTGTGGAGTTTTCGAACCACCACCAGGCCACCCCGCCGGCAAGAATCGCGAACATCACACCGTTCGCCAGGCCCACCAGCAGCTCCTTGCCGACCAATCGCGACGCGTTGGTTGCCGTCAATTCCTTCATCGCCAGCGCGCGCACGGCGACGGTCAATGTCTGCGTACCGGCGTTGCCGCCCATGGAGGCCACGATCGGCATGAGAATGGCGAGAGCCACGACCTGGTCGATGGTTGCGTCGAAGAAACCGATGACGATGGAGGCTGCAATCGCCGTCAGCAGATTGACGAATAGCCACGAGAAGCGCGCACGCGTGGTGTCGAGCACGGCGCTGTAGAAGTCGTCCTCGCGCACGCCGCCCAAACGCATAATGTCCTCTTCATGCTCCTCGTCGATGACGTCGACGATGTCGTCGATGGTGATGACGCCGATCAGGCGTCCGCCGCCGTCGACAACGGGCGCTGACACCAGGTCGCGCTGGCGGAACAGGAAGGCGACGTCCTCCTGGTCGGTGGTCACCGGGATGGTGCGCATGTCCGGTTCCATCACATCGGTCATCTTTACCGGGCGCCGGGTGCGCAGCACCTTGTCGAGCGACACCAAACCGACCGGCCGATGCGCCGGATCGACAACGAAAATGACGTAGAACTGGTCGGGCAGCGGATTGTCGTCCCTGTCCGCGTTCTCGCGCATGTAGTCGATGGTGTCGCCGACGGTCCAGAACGTCGGCACTGTCACCAGTTCGCGCTGCATCAGGCGGCCGGCGCTGTCATCGGGATAGCTGAGCGACTCCTCGATGAGCGCCCTGTCTTCATGCGGGATCGCGTCCAGAACCTGCTGCTGTTCTTTCTCGTCCAATTCTTCGATGAGGTAGACGGCGTCGTCGGTATCGAGTTCGGCCACCGCTTGCGCGATGGCATCGATGCTCATCTCGTCGATGACCTTGTCGCGGACGGTCTCATCCAGCTCCGACAGCACATCGGCGCCGAACGACGGCCCCATGATGGACATCAGACGGCTGCGGTTTTCCTCGTCCAATCGCTCGAACAAGTCCGCCATGTCGGCGTAGTGAATGGATTCGATCAGCGCCCAGACGGCGGTTTCGTCACCGGCTTCGAGCGCAGAGACGATACGCTCCTCGGTCTCGGCGTTGATACCGTGGAAATCGTCTTCCTGAGGCTCTTCCGCAAGAGCGGCGTCAGCGGGTAACTTTTCTTCGCTCACGGCACGCACTCCCGAAAAAAACGAGGTCCGACGCAGTTAGCGGCGGACCTCGGAAATTGGTGCGGTCGAGAAGACTCGAACTTCCACCCCGTTGCCAGGACAGCGACCTCAACGCTGCGCGTCTACCAGTTCCGCCACGACCGCAAATTCCTTGCGGCAACCTGTCTGGTTGCCTTAGTTAATCATTAAACTCGGGCTGGAAATAGCAAATGACAGCCTAATGGGCAAGTGCAAGCTTGGAGTAATTTCTGCCACATGGCGACCGCCTCGAAAGCCCCTGATGCCGTGGAATGGCTGATAACCGATCACCCGGTTGGATATCCGGATGCGGTTGCCTTCATGGAGCGCCGCGTGGCGGAAATCCGCGCCGGAACGGCCGCCGAAGCGGTCTGGCTCCTGGAGCACCCGCCGCTCTATACCGCCGGCACCAGCGCCGATCCGGCCGAACTGATCGACGCCGATCGCTTCCCCGTCTACCAAACAGGGCGCGGCGGTCGCTACACCTATCACGGCCCGGGCCAAAGGGTCGCCTACGTGATGCTCGACCTCAAGCGCCGCGGCGGCGACGTCCGGCGCTACGTCCGCGACCTCGAACAATGGGTGATCGAGACGCTCGCGCATTTCGCCGTCCTCGGCGAGCGACGCGCGGGCCGGGTCGGAATCTGGGTGACCCGAGGCGCGCCGGCAAATCCGTTGCACCGGGAAGACAAGATCGCCGCCATCGGCGTGCGCGTGCGCCAATGGGTGAGTTTCCACGGCATTTCCATCAACGTGGAGCCCGACCTCGGTCATTTCGACGGCATCGTGCCCTGCGGGATCGCCGAACACGGCGTGACGTCACTATGGGACTTGGGGCTGACGCCGACCATGCCCGAGGTCGACCTCGCGCTCCGCGACACCTTCGAACGGACGTTCGGCCGCAGCACGGCTCCGGCCGGTTCGGGCCCGATCATTGCGTCGGAAGAGTCTCGAACCTCTCGCCCACTGGAAATTCCGACGCGCTGAAGATGATATCCGTTACCCGCGCCATGGGCGGGCCGGCACGGCAATTCTCGACCATTCGATCGACGGCCTCGGCAGGACCGACGATCACCGCTTCGACGGTGCCGTCACGGCGATTGCGGACCCAGCCGCGAATGCCGAGCGATTGTGCTTCCTGGCGCATCCAGCCGCGAAACCAGACACCTTGAACGCGGCCATGGATCACCACGTGCCGCGCCGTCTCGCTCACGGCTATTCGAACTCCATGATGACCTGATCGACCGCGAGTGAGTCTCCCGCCTTGGCGTGAACGGCGGAGACCACCACGTCACGTTCCGCGCGCATGACGTTTTCCATCTTCATCGCCTCGATCACCGCCAGCGTCTCGCCGGACTTGATCTCCTGGCCGACCTCGACGCCAATGGAAACCAATAGGCCTGGCATCGGCGACAGCAACAGCTTCGAAGTATCGGGCGGCGCTTTCACCGGCATCAACCGGTTGAGCCTGGCTGCGGTCTTGCTCAGCACCAGCACATCGTCCTCGGAGCCGCCATGGGTGAGACGATAGGCGACCGGCTGGCGCTCTACCTGCATGCAGATCTCGCGGCCGTCCAGGCGGCCGCGCAGGATCGGCTCGCCGAGCCGCCAGTCGGTTTCGAGCTCGTGTGTCTTCTCTTCGATGATGATATGATAACCGTCGGCGGCCTGACGCACCGTGACCGGATGTTCGCCGTCCTTCAGCACGACAACCCAACTGTCGGGTACTCGCCGCTCGTGCCCTTCGACCTGGCCGGAAATCGCCGCGGCACGGTCCTGGAAGGCGCGATGCACGGCGGCAGCGACGCAGACCTGCAGCTTCGGGTCTTCCGCCACCAGATCCTTGGGATGGAAGCCGTCGGGATATTCCTCGGCGATGAAATTGGTGGTCATGTCGCCCTTGCCGAAGCGCGGATGCGCCACCAGCGCGGCGAGGAAGCCGATATTGTGGCTGACGCCGCGAATGTAGTACGCGTCGAGCGCGGCGCGCATGTTGGAAATGGCCTCTTTGCGATCCTTGCCGTAGGTGACCAGCTTGGCGATCATCGGATCGTAGTACATCGAAATCTCGTCGCCTTCGCCGACGCCGGTATCGACACGCACCGTCGCCGTCTCAGGCGGCGCCTGATAGCGCACCAGACGGCCAATCGACGGCAGGAAATTGCGGAACGGGTCCTCGGCATAGACGCGCGCTTCCAACGCCCAGCCGTCGAGCTTCACTTCCGACTGTTTCATTGGGAGTTTCTCGCCGGCAGCGACGCGGATCATCAATTCGACCAGATCGAGCCCGGTGATGTATTCGGTCACCGGGTGTTCGACCTGAAGCCGGGTGTTCATCTCCAGAAAATAAAAGTTGCGTTCGGCATCTACGATGAATTCGACCGTACCGGCCGAGTAGTATCCGACCGCGGCGGCAAGCTGGACCGCCTGCTCGCCCATGGCCTTGCGTGTGGCGGCATCGAGGAACGGCGACGGCGCCTCTTCCAGGACCTTCTGGTGGCGGCGCTGGATCGAGCACTCGCGTTCGTTCAGGTACAGGACGTTGCCGTGCTTGTCGCCCATCACCTGGATTTCGATGTGGCGCGGCTGCTGGATAAATTTTTCGATAAATACGCGGTCGTCGCCGAACGACGACTTCGCCTCGTTGACGGCGCGCTCGAGGCCATCCTTGCATTCGGCATCGTTCCAGGCGAGGCGCATGCCTTTGCCGCCGCCGCCGGCGGAGGCCTTGAGCATGACCGGATAACCGATCTTGTTGGCGATCTTGACGGCCTCGTCCGGATCGCGCACCGCTTCGGTATGGCCCGGCACGGTCGAGACCTTGGCCTTGGCGGCAAGCTTCTTCGACTCGATCTTGTCGCCCATGGCGTTGATCGCACCGACCGGCGGTCCGATGAACGTAACCCCGGCATCTTCCAGCGCTTTGGCGAAGCCGGCGTTCTCGGACAAGAACCCATAGCCCGGATGCACGGCGTCGGCGCCGGTCTCCTTGATCGCCGCGAGAATGTTGTCGACCACCAGATAGCTTTGCGACGTCGGCGCCGGACCGATGAACACGGCCTCGTCGGCCATCTCCTTGTGGCGCGCATCGCGGTCGGCCTCGGAATAGACGGCGACGGTCTTGATCCCCATGCGCCGCGCCGTCTTGATGACACGGCAGGCGATTTCCCCGCGGTTGGCGATCAGAATCTTCTTGAACATCTCACCCCACTCGTCGTTACGGCCCACCGTCCGACGAAATCGTTTTACGCCCAAATCCCGGAAGAATCCACGCGCGATGTCATCGGAAAACCTTGAACAGTCCCATGGCATAAGCGGCATGAACCGCCAAAATGGAGCCCCAGGCCACCATCGGCAGGACGAACCAGGGGTTGTCCGGGAAAAAGAGAAATTTGACGCCGACCAGTACGATCATCGACAGAAAGTAACCGGCGAGATGCGCCGCGAAGCCGCGTAATCGCCGCCGGCTCTCATGGGCCTCCTGCCGATCCCGCGAAATTCCGTTTTCACTCACGCGCGCCACCTCCACTTCTATGAAAACATTATCGTTTCACTCTCCGGAATTTCAATGCGCCTGAAACCGGATGACAACCAAAAGCCCTTGTGTTCGTATGCCACAGGAATTGCAAGGCGCGGCCGACACCGGCCGAAATCGGAATACCGGGGGAGGAAAACATGTCGGATCAGCAGCTCGTAACCAGCCGCGAGGATGGCGTGCTCACCATCCGCTTGAACAATCCGAAGACGCTCAATTCGCTCACCGCGCCGATCCGCGCCGGATTGGAGGAAGCCGCACGCGAAGCCGCCGCCGATGACCGCATCCGCGCCGTCTATCTCACCGGCACCGGCCGCGCGTTCTGCGCCGGCGGCGATCTTGAATCGATCGAGAAGTTCAACGACGCCTGGTCGACCCATAGCCGCTTCCGCCAGCTCATCAACTGGTACGTCACTTTCGCGCGCCTGCCGAAACCGGTGGTCACCGGCCTCAACGGCCTCGCCGTCGGCGCCGGTGTCGGCCTCGCCCTCTCCACCGACATCATCATCGGAACGTCTTCCAGGAACTTGATGTCGTGGAAGACGTTGTTGTTATCCGAGCCCAGCGATTGCAGTAGTCCAGCCATGATTCCTTATTGCGATAGAGGAGACTCTCCGACCGAGAGTCGGTTGGGAAGAGGGAAAGCAAGTTTCATGCAGGCCTTGGGAGGTCACCGGAGAGGGGGTGCGGCATCCCGGGCACAGCGGAACCCAATCTGAAAGGAGCGTGTCCACGGGGCGAAGCTGAACCGACGGGTCGGCTGAACTCCTTCCACCGTGCCAGCCTGGTGCAATCCGCCCCATGCTCCTCCACGTGCCACCCGGAGCGGATAGTCCGCACGTACCGGGCCGTCCGGCCCTCTGGGGTTCTCCGGTTTGCCCAGCACCGGATAGTAGTCTCCGGCGTAATAGTCGCTCACCCACTCCATCACGTTCCCCAGCAGATCGTGGACTCCAAGCGCATTCGCATTCAGCGCCCCCACCGGTTGAGCAGCAGGAACCGGGACCGTGTTCTCGTACCAGGCCTGAGATTCCAAAAGGCTCAAGGAGGCCACCTCCAGCGCTCCGCCTTCCCGGGCCGCATACTCCCACTCGGCCTCTGTCGGGAGGCGCCACCCCCGGAAGGCACAGTAGCGTCGGGCGTTTTCCCAGTCAACATAGACGACCGGAGCCTGAGGCGCTACCGAGTCAAATCCCCCGCTTCCTCGCTCACAGTTGGGACAGCGTTCGTACTCCGCGTTGGTGACCTCATGTTGGCCGAGCCAGAACGGAGAAAGCACCACCCGGTGGTCCGGGAACTCGTTGGTTCTGCCGTTATCACGTCCCATGGTGAACTCCCCGCCAGGAAGCAGGACCATGCCTTCCGGCTTGCCGAGGCGCTCCTGTTCCGCCTGCAGATAGGTCTCCAGCAGCGTGTCCTCGGCAGGAGCGGGATCTCCTTCGGCGACCACACCTGCTCCCTCCGGAGCGACTTCCGGGTCGGCTCCTGTTGGTCCGGCCAAAGCCACGGCAGAGCCGGCTTCTGGGGGGTCATCAGCGATCCCGGAGCCTGGCTCGGGAACGGCATCCTCGGAGACCACCTCGGCCGGTTCAAGCGTCTGAGA
>JAYOXJ010000131.1:0-9234 GCA_038152725.1 Rhodospirillaceae bacterium | reverse complement strand
TCAGGTCCATGTGACCCTGGGCGAGCTTGGAGAGCTTGCCGAAACCGCCGGCCAGCGTGAGCTTCGGGATCGGGTGGCTGCGGAGATACTTCAAGAGCCCGCCGGCGAAATCGCCCATGTCGATGAGCGCCTGGTCCGAAAGCCCCAGCATGTCGCGCACCGCGGCTTCCGAGGTCGAGCCGGTGGCGGCGGCGATATGGTCGATGCCGGTGGCGCGCGCCACGTCGACGCCGCGGTGGATGGAATGGATCCACGATGCGCAGGAGTAGGGCACGACGATGCCGGTGGTGCCGAGTACCGAAAGCCCGCCTTTGATGCCGAGCCGGCCGTTCATGGTCTTGAGCGCGATCTCCTCGCCGCCGGGGATGGAAACGGTGATGTCGAGGTCCGGTTCCGCGTCGGTTCCCGCCGCCGCCTTCAGGTTGGCGGCGATGATGGCGCGCGGACCCGGATTGATCGCCGCCTCGCCGACGGGGAGCGGCAGGCCCGGTAGCGTGACCGTGCCGACGCCGGCGCCGGCATGGTAATGGAGACCCTGGCCCGGCGCGCCCAACTGCACGCGGGTGACGATTTCGGCGCCGTGGGTGACGTCGGGGTCGTCGCCAGCGTCCTTGACGATGCCGGCTTCGGCCCAATTCTCGCCGCAGTTGTGGAGACGATCCAGGTGGCTGGTCTGGATCGCGGGCTCCTCGCCGCCGGGCAGGCGGATGGTGACGGAAGCGGGAAAGGCGCCTTCCTTGAGGGCGCGGAAAGCGGCGAGCGCGCCGGCCGCGGCGCAGGCGCCGGTGGTCCAGCCTTTTCTCAGGGTTCCCTCTGGTTTGCGCCCGCTCATGGCGTTAATGTACTCCTCTGCCGAAGCAATGACGAGGGGCGGATCGATGGCCGAACCCATGGACGGATCGCCGGCGCCGAAACCCGAAGACACGGCCGAGCCGAAGACCGGTACCGAGACGAAGACGGAAGCTGAAGGCGCCAAGCCTGCGGCGAAGGACGTCGCGTCGACGGATGCCGGCGGGCGAAAGATCGGCCTCCTGATCGGCGTCGTGCTGGGCGCGCTGATTCTCGCCTGGGCCGCCGTCAAATACATCGACGATGCCGGCAAGATCGGCGAGACCATCGTCAAGGCGACCAAGACGACTGGCTCCGCATCGATCGGCGGGCCGTTCGAGCTGACCGACCACAACGGCAAGCGCGTCACCGACCGCGGCTTTCCCGGCAAATACCTGCTGGTCTATTTCGGCTACACCTACTGCCCCGACGTTTGCCCGACCGGGCTGACCGAAATCTCCAATGCGCTCGACCAGATCGGCCCCTTGGCCGACAAGGTGCAGCCGTTGTTCATTACCGTCGACCCGGAACGTGACACGCCAGAACAGCTCAAGGAATACGCCACTTATTTCCATCCCAGGCTGCTCGGCCTGACCGGCACGTCCGAGGAAGTCGCCAGTGCGGCCAAGGCCTACCGCATCTACTACGCCAAGGTGAAACCGAAGGACGCCGCCGCCGACCCCGACGACTACACCGTCGACCACAGCGCCATCATCTACCTGATGGCGCCGGACGGGAAATTCATCCAGCACTTCGGCCACGGCACCAATGCCGAGACCCTGGCCGGCCGTCTCAAGGAGATCGTCCGGCCTTGAAGGGCGTCGTCATCGCCGCCCCGGCATCGGGCAGCGGCAAGACCCTGATCACGCTGGGCCTGCTCCGGCACCTGGCTGCCGGTGGGCGGCGGGTGGTCTCGGCCAAGGTCGGCCCCGACTACATCGATCCCGCCTTCCATGCCGCCGCCAGCGGCCGGCCGTGCCGCAACCTCGACGGCTGGGCCATGCGCGACGCCACGCTCGCCGCCCAATACGAGACGCTGGCAAAGGATGCCGACATCGTCATTTGCGAGGGCGTCATGGGGCTTTTCGACGGCGCCGCCGTGGCGCCCGGTACGACGCGGCGCGGTGCCACCGCGGACATCGCCAGCACTTTCGGCTGGCCGGTGGTGCTGGTTGTCGACGCCCGGGCCCAGGCGGCATCGGCCGCCGCCGTGGTCAGGGGGTTTGCGGCGCACGAACCCGGCGTCAACGTCGCCGGCGTCATCTACAACCGGGTCGGCGGTGCGGCGCACGCGGATATCTTGAAGAGTGCCCAGGCCGCCGCGCTGCCCGGCATTCCGGTGCTGGGCTGCGTCCCCAGGGGGGCCGAACTGGCCTTGCCATCGCGCCATCTCGGGCTGGTTCAGGCGCTCGAGCATCCCGACCTCGAAGGCTTCATCGATGGTGCGGCGGACATGATTTCCGAGCATGTCGACATCGCCGTCCTGCTGGCGCTGGCACAGGACGGCCGGCCACCGGCATCGGGTGTCGATGGCGTGGCGATCCGGCCACTCGGCCAGCGCATCGCCGTTGCCCGCGATGCTGCCTTCGCTTTCGCCTACGACCACATGCTCGACGGCTGGCGGACGGCAGGGGCCGAGGTGCTGGCGTTCTCGCCCTTGGCCGGCGAGGTGCCGGCCGCCGATGCCGACGCGATTTATCTCCCGGGCGGCTACCCGGAACTGCACGCGGGCGCGCTCGCCACCCGGCCGTTCCTGCCCGCACTCCGGGACGCCGCCGCTGCCGGCGCCGCGATCTTCGGCGAGTGCGGCGGCTACATGGTGCTCGGCCGCGCGCTCACCGATGCTGACGGCCATGCGCATGCCATGGCCGGGCTCTTGGGCGTCGAGACGTCGTTCGCAGCGCGTAAGCTGCATCTCGGCTACCGCCAGGCGGTGCTGGAGAGGCGCGCCATCCTGGGTGCCGCCGGGCAGCGCTTCCGCGGCCACGAGTTCCACTATGCCGCCATCGTGGCCGAGGACGGAGAGCCATTGTTCCGGGCATCCGACGCCGCCGGGCGCCCACTCGGGCCGGCCGGCCTCAAGACGGAGCGGGTCTCCGGTTCGTTCATCCACCTGGTCGACGCCGATTGAAGATTGCCTTGCGCCGCCCGGCGCGCTACCTGTTAGCGTCGCGCCAAGCTGGGAGAAGCCAGGTGCCATTCGGGATTGCCCGAAAGCCCAAGACAGAGCCGTTCTGGAAGACCAAACGGCTCGACCAGATGACCAAAGCCGAGTGGGAATCGCTCTGCGACGGCTGCGGCCGCTGCTGTCTGAACAAGCTCGAATGCGAGGATACCGGGCGCATCTACCATACCAACGTGGTCTGCCGGCTGTTGGACGACCAGACTTGCCGCTGCTCCTCCTACGCGGACCGCAAGCGGTTCGTGCCGGAATGCCAGATCCTCACGCCGCAGAACCTGAAGCGCTATAACTGGCTGCCGTCGACATGCGCCTACCGGCTGATCGCCGAGGGCAAGGCGCTGAGATGGTGGCATCCTTTGGTATCCGGCGATCCGGAAACCGTGCACGAGGCCCGCATTTCGGTGCGCGGCCGGGTGGTGTCGGAACGCGACACCGACGATCTCGAAAACCACGTGGTCAGTTGGCCAGAATAGAATTCGGAATAGAATTCAGAATAGATTTCATTGGACGAGGAGACAGGACGTGAGCCTTAAGGAAAATCGTTTCACCGGCGTGCTGCCGGCCGTGTTGACGCCGCTGAAGGCCGATCTCACCCCCGACGACGCGCTTCTCGCCGAGCACAGCAAGTGGCTGCTCGCCAACGGCGCCACCGGGCTCGCGATCCTGGGCACCACGGGCGAGGCGAATTCGTTCTCCTTGAAGGAGCGCATCCGCATCATCGAGGGCCTCGTCGATGCCGGCGTGCCGGCGGCGACGCTGATGCCGGGCACCGGCAGCTGTTCGCTGACCGACGCGGTCGAGTTGACCCGCGTCGCCGTCAACGCCGGCGCCGGCGGCGTCCTGATGCTGCCGCCGTTCTACTACAAGAACCCGAGCGACGCGGGCCTGTTCGCCTTCTTCTCCGAGGTGATCCAGCGGGTCGGCGATCCGCGTCTGCAGATCTATCTCTATCACTTCCCGCAGATGTCGGCGACGCCGATCACCTACAACCTGATCGAGATGCTGCTCAAGGCCTATCCCGACAATATCGCCGGCATGAAGGACAGCTCGAACGTGTTCGACAACATGTCGGGCGCGGCCAAGAAGTTCCCGGGCTTCCACGTACTCAGCGGTGCCGACGACCTGATGCTGCCGTTGCTGAAGGACGGCGGCGCCGGCGCCATCACCGCCTGCGCCAACGTCTGCTCGGCGGCGCTCGGCGGGCTCTATCAGGCTTACCGCGCCGGCAAGGATACCGCCACGCTGCACCAGCAGGTGACGGCGGTGCGCCAGACCTTCGCCAAGTTCCCGCTGCAGGCGGGCTTGAAGCAAGTACTCGCGCGCCATACCGGCGACAACCGCTGGCTCAAGCTGCGTCCGCCTTTGATGCTGCTGTCGGAGGCCGACGCCAAGGCGCTCTACGCGGCATTCGACGCCATCGGATTCGATCTGCCGGCGGCGGCGTGAGCCAAGGGCAAACGAAGCAACATCTTCTGGAGATCGACGGCGTCGCCGTCCCGGTGCGGCTTCGCGCCAATAAGCGCGCGCGCCGCATGATCCTGCAAACCGACGGGCTCGCCAGGGATGGCGAGCCGGGCGTCGTCGTCACCTTGCCGCGGGGCGTGTCGGCGAAGGAGGCGCTCAGCTGGGTGGCGACGCAGGGGGCCTGGATTCACCGCCACCTCGCCAAGATGCCGGCGCGGGTGGCGTTCGAGCCGGGCGCCGTCATCCCGATCCTGGGTGTCGATCACGTCATCCGTTCGGCGCCCGATGCGCGCCGCGGCGTATGGACGCAGGACGGCACCGTCTTCGTCAGCGGCCGTCCCGAGCATCTCGCGCGGCGCCTGGGCGATTGGCTCAAGCGCGAGGCCAGGACCCGCATCACCGATTGCGTGCGCGAGAAGGCGTCGGCGCTCGGCGCCGACTACAAGCGCATCGCCATCCGCGACCCGAGGAGCCGCTGGGGCTCCTGCGCGCCGGACGGCAATCTCAACTTCTCCTGGCGGCTTCTGTTGGCGCCCGAGTTCGTCTTCGACTACGTGATCAGCCACGAGGTCGCGCATTTGAAGGAACTCAACCACGGCGCCCGGTTCTGGAAACTGGTCGAGGGCCTCACTCCCGAGACCGAACGCGCGCGCGCCTGGCTCAACGCTTACGGTGCCGGTCTCCATCGTTACGGTTAAATTGCCGGATCGACGACGTGGATCAGGTTGGCCGCCGCCTGGCGGGCGAAGCGCAGCGTCTGGTGACGGCGGCGGTTGGCGTTGATCGGGCGTTCTTCGGCCGCGCGCAGGATCGCCGCGCCGAAACGGTCGGCGACCAGCACGCCGTGTTCCGCCGGCAGCAGATCGAGCGGGAAGTCCGCCGCCACGGCGAAATAGAAGAAGTCGGCATGGACGAGATAATCCGGCCACTTGGCGTCGGCATTGAAATCGGCCGGCGACGACTTGACCTCGACGATGGTGAAGCGGCCGTCGCGGTCGAGCCCGGCGATGTCGGCGCGCCGGCCGCTGGCGAGCTTGAACTCCTGCAGCGGCGAGATCCGACAGGCCATCAAGTGGCGGCAGACGCCGAGCGTGATCGCGCGGGTGGCGTCGGGGCGGGCGGTCTCTGCGGGCGAGGGGGCGGGGGCACGGCCGTGCATACTTGTTCCCTAAATGTTCCTGCGGTTCATTGATACCCGTGCCGTTGATCCAGGTCAACGCCGGCTTCGCAAGCGGCCCGTATCCTCGCAGGATCGCAGCAGTCCGGTTGGAGGGGAACCATGGTCGAACGTCAGGCAGCGTCGGAAAAGTATTCGGACCCGGGATGCGCCTACTGCCCTTCCACCGTGGGTGCCTGCCGGCAGGGCGAGAGCGAAACGCGCGGCCCCGGTTACTGCCCATCGAAGATCGCCCAGGACGAGATCGACGCGGCGCGCGCCGAATACGACGACCCGGTCGTCGCGAAGGTGGCGCAGGAGTCGGCCCGGGTCGAGGCCGAGGGCTACTGCAAGTGGACGCGCGTCGAGGAGATCGTCCAATTCTCCAAGAAGATGGGATTCTCCAAGATCGGCATCGCCACCTGCATCAGCTTCGTCGACCTGGCGTCGACGCTGTCGCAGATTTTGGAAAGCCACGGCTTCGAGGTTGTCTCGGCGGCCTGCAAGAACGGCGGCGTCGCCAAGGAGGACATCGGCCTTCGCGATGACGAGAAGATCCGGCCGGGCGGGCACGAGTCCATGTGCAACCCGGTCTCGCAGGCGATGCTGCTCAACAACCACGGCTGCGAGTTCAACGTCGTGCTCGGGCTCTGCGTCGGGCACGACAGCCTGTTCTTCAAGTACTCCGACGGCCTCGCCACCACGCTGGTGGCCAAGGACCGGGTCCTGGCACACAACCCGATCGGCGCGCTGCATCTGGCCGACAGCTATTTCAGCCGGGTGTGGGGGCCGGAGCGTCCGGCCAAGGCGCCGAAGTTGCCGAAGGAGGGGAGGCGGGCCTAACATCGCTCCCGTCATCGGGCGGGAGAGATGAATGCGTCAGGCCAGCACCGAGCTCGAGTTCCGCACCAGCGGCCAGGGGCTGACCGAGGTGACGCGCGACATCGCCGCCTGGGTGGCCGCCCAGGGATTTTCCACCGGCATGCTGACGGTGTTCTGCCGCCACACTTCGGCGTCGCTGACCATCCAGGAAAACGCCGATCCCGACGTGCAGCGCGACCTCGAGACCTTCTTCAAGAAACTGGTGCAGGAGGATCCCAGGCTTTATCGCCACACCGCCGATGGCGCCGACGACATGCCGGCGCATATCCGGGGCGCGCTCACCGACGTTTCGCTCAACATCCCGGTTGCCGGCGGGCGCATGGCGCTCGGCACCTGGCAGGGGATTTATCTGTTCGAGCACCGCGCCCGGCCGCATCGGCGCAGTCTGGCGCTGCACCTGATCGGCGAGTAGGGCTCAGGCGGCGGCCTGGGCCGGGTCGTTCCGCCGGCTCATTTTTCGTTGTAGATGTGCACGTCGCGCTGCGGGAACGGGATCGAGATGCCGCCGGCGTCGAAGCGTTCCTTGACGGTCTTGAGCAGATGCCAGCGGAGCGCCCAGTAGTCACCGCTGTTGCACCAGGTCCGGGTGATGATATCGACCGAGCTCGCACCCAGCTCACCGACCACGATCACCGGCGCCGGCTCCTTGTGCGCGCGTTCGTCGGCGGAGATGATCTCGCTGATGATGCCCATGGCCTTTTCGATGTCGTCGCCGTAGCCGATGCCGAAGACGATGTCGACGCGCCGTGTCGGGTTGAACGAGTAGTTCTTCACCGCCGAGCCCCAGAGCGCACTGTTGGGCACGATGATCTCGACGTTGTCGCCGGTGGCCAGGTGGGTGACGAAAAGCCCGATGCTCTTCACCGTGCCGGTCTGGCCGCCGCCCTCGATGAAGTTGCCGATACTGAACGGACGGAAAAACAGCAGCATGACGCCGGCCGCCACGTTCGAAAGCGTGCCTTGCAACGCGAGGCCGATGGCCAGCGAGGTGGCGCCCAGGATGGCGACCAGGCTGGTGGTCTCGACGCCGAAGCGGTCGAGCACGGCAAGTATGGTCAAGACGATGACGAGATAGCGGATGGCGTTGCCGAGGAAGTTGGTCAGCGTCTCGTCGATGTGGCCGGTGCGGCGGAAACCGGCCATGCTCCAGTTGCGCGCGCGGCCGGCGAACCACCATCCGATGATGAGGATGGCGATGGCGCCCAGGACATCGAGCCCGTAGGTGGTGACGACTTCCATCGCCAGTTGGAGAGATTCATTTAGCTGCTTGTCGACGTTCTGCATCTTCCCCTCTCGATCTGGGAAAAACCTGCTCAATCAATAGTGCAGGCCGTGCCCGCGCACCAGCGCCAATTCCGGCCTCTCGAGACGGTTCAAAGCCTTGCAAGCGCGCCCTGCTCGACGAAGAAATTGCCGGGGGAGAAGTCCGAGAAATAGCGGAGCTCGCCCCGGCGCGCCTTGACCGCTTCGATTAGTGCCGCTTCGGCTCGGCGCAGGTCGCCGCCCGGGATGGTCATGTCCTTGTCGGTGTTGTCGAGGTAGAGATGTCCGCCCGGCTTCAACTTAGGGACGGCCGATCGCACGCAGCCCTCGCGGTCGGTGCCGTCGACCAGGACGAAGTCGAGGCTGGCGTCGGCGATGTCGGCGAGGTCGGCATAATTCGACGCGTCGCGGAGCTCATGGCGTACGTTCGCCGTGCCGGCGGCGGCGAGCCGCGCGCTGATGCGCACATGCCATTCGGGGTTGTCCTCGATGCTGACGAGACTGGCGACACGCGCTGCGAACCAAGGCGTCGAATGGCCGGAGCCGAACTCGACCATCCGCGTTGCGGGCGTCAGCAGCCGTTCGATCACGCGCCGCGCCCGGTACGAGATCATCGGCACGTCGGCACGTCGGCCGGCGAGCCGCCTGGCCAGCGCCGACGCCAGTGCCGGCAGCGCGTTCAAGAGGCCGCCTGGGTCGACGAAATTTCCCTTTTCGTCGTGAAACCGGCTGATCCGGTTGGCTCCGCCCCAGGTGAATGCCATTCGATGCCCCTGCGATTTACGTGAGCGCAGTAAACCATGAAGTCGGGGTGGAGGAAAATGGCGCACCCGGCGAGATCCGAACTCACGACCTCTGCCTTTGGGATGATTGCCGGCTAAGTATACCGAACGCCCTATCTTGCGCAGGAGATGCCAATCCGGCTGGGCGAATTTTTCCGGAGTAAATGGCCTGCCCTCAACATTTCCTATTTGTGGACTATTTTCCTTTCATTGGGCCCTGAAAGGAATAACCTAATATCAAGCGCCCGCTAGGCCGGCTCCTATGCCGACAACCTGTCGCGTATAACGCTTCTCGAAATTCCGATGTCCCTCCCTCGCTTCTCCAAAAAGGCGCGGCAGAGGCGTGTGTGTATTTCCAGGAGCGTTCTTGTTCCTGGACCAGATAGAGGAACGGCAAATGTCACAGCCTTATCGACTGAAATCCATCATCGACGAAAGCGCGAACGCCGACGGCGATGACGTCCTGGCCGTCAAATCCGCTCTCGACGGTCTCGGTTATTACGAAAAGCCGAAAGCGGGCTTCACGCCCTATGTCGACCGCGCGATGTTCGATGCGATCGAGCGGTTTCAAACCGATCACGGTTGAAGCGCGATCGGATCATGAAGCCAGGCGGCGAAACGGAGTGATCCTCCCCCACAGAATTGGTCCACCGTCTATGCTATGGAACGGAGGATCG
>JAYOXJ010000130.1:3586-9236 GCA_038152725.1 Rhodospirillaceae bacterium | reverse complement strand
CGCGGCGCATTCAGGCCACGCCACCCACAAGCTGCCGGACGGTACGACCATGCAGGGTGCGGCGCATACGGACCATTCAGCGCACGGCGGCGCGAAACCGAGAGACGCATTCTACGCGGCCGGCAGCGGGCTCGTGCCGACGGCGGCGGAGGGCGGCAAGTTCCTCTCCTATTCCGACCTCCGCGCCATGCGGCCGCTATATGAGCACCGCAAGGCGACGCGCGAGATCGAACTCCGCCTCACCGGCAACATGGAGCGCTACATCTGGTCGATCAACGGCATCAAGTACTCGCAGGCCGAACCGATCCGCCTAAAGTACGGTGAGCGCGTACGCTTCAAGTTCGTCAACGAAACCATGATGACCCATCCGATGCACCTGCACGGCATGTGGTCAATTTTGGACACCGGAAAGGGCAAGTGGGACCCAATCAAACACGTGGTCAGCGTCGCGCCCGGCACCACCGTCTACATGGAAACGGAAGTCGACGCACCCGGTGAATGGGCGTTCCACTGCCATCTCGCCTACCACGCCGACAGCGGCATGTTCCGCAAGGTCATCGTCGAAGGCGGCCCTCCGAAAAAACAGGCGGCCGTGTCCGGCGCCAAGGGAGGTTGAGCGATGACTGGGAGAATTTTCGCTGGCGTCGCACTGGCGGCAATGCTGCTCACAGCCGGGCCCGCCGCGGCCGAACAACTGTTGTGGGGCGTAAAGGCCGAGCAACTCGAATACCGCCGGGGCGGGGACAGCAACCTACTGGCTTGGGACGTGAACGCGCATGTCGGTACGGACGAACTCAAACTCGTCTATCGCAGCGAGGGAGAGTTCAAACGCAAAGGTAGTGTCCTAGAACGGTTCGAGAATCACTTCCGCACCCAGGTTCCGATCTCGACGTTCTTCGACGCGGTCGGAGGCGTTCGTATCGATACACCGGAGGGGCCTGACCGGGTTCACGGGCTGATCGGTCTGCATGGCCTTGCGCCGCAATGGTTCGAGGTCGACGCCGATTTCTTCGTCTCCGACCACCCATCGTTCCGGCTGGAAGTCGAATACGAGGCCCTCATCACCAACCGATTGATCCTGACGCCGAGCCTCGAGTTCGACCTGCCGTTCAAGGACGACACTGCTATCGATATCGGCGCTTGGGGACCGAAGGCGGAAATCGGCCTCCGCCTCGGCTACGACCTGATCGACCGCTTGGTCTCGCCCTATGTTGGCGTCCACTACGAACGTGTGTTCGGCAAGACCCGAGACCTGGCACGGGCGGAAGGCAAGGACGACGATGCATTTTACCTCACCGTGGGAATGAAAATGATCTTCTAGATGTCGCCAGGCCCCTGCGACAGGCATTCGCGGGGGCCGTGCTTCATAAAATTTCGTTATCGCACCGCCTAAAAAACTTTCGTGCGACGGCTTGCCGCCGAGCGCCTACCCTTTGATGGCCGGAGAGTGTGATCTCGAAGGCCATATGGAGGGACCGTATGGAGACCGAAAGGCGCGGCTCTCGCAGGGTTGACCTCGTGAGGCTGGCGTTCGTGAAGGCGGGAAACGATGCCCACGGCGGCCTGACGCGAAACGTCTCGGAGACCGGCGTTTACATCGATTTCCAGATGCCGCTCGGCCATGTCAGCCATGATTTCCGCCCTGGCAGCGAAGTCGAACTGCATTTCGGCAACGGCATGACGCTGCGCGGCCACGCCCGCCGTATCGCGCCCGAAGGCATGGCCATCCACTTCGAGGACCGCAACGCCCACGCGACCCTCAAGACCCTGATCGCCGAGCAGGAAATGCTGCGCCAATATTCCAACACCACCGTTCACTACCTCGACCGGAATTGCCGATAGCCCGGTCAGTTTGATTTCGCCGCCCGGCATTAATCCGTGCTATGATCTGCAACCGGTAACACGGGAGGGTGGCGTTAAACCGATGAGCAGTGAGAACCGGACGAGCCCACGTGTATCGTTGAGCCGTCTAGCCTTTGCCAAGGAAGGCGACAAGGCGCATGGCGGTTTGCTGCGCGACGTCTCGCGGAGCGGCGCGTTCATCGAATTCTACTATCCCCTGGGCCGTGTCGAGCACAGCTTCGAAGCCGGCGACCCAATCGAACTGACGCTCGACGGACGGCCCGACGGTCACCGGAAAAGCCGTGCGAATTGAGCCGGAAGGTATCGCCGCCGCGTTCGACCCAATTGTCGAACACATCGAAGCCATCAAAGCGATGATCGAGGCGGACGCGAACTAACGCGAGTTGTAGGAGTCGAGCCAGCCACAACGGCAAGGCGGTGGCATCGATTGTGTGGAAGGCCGGGCTATCTATGGAAACTGCAATGATGGTGCAGCGGCGCGTTGCGCGGGTCCAGCCGAAGAACATGGTCTACGAGAAGGACGACGGCGCCTACCCGCTCACCAACGACGAGATGGACTGGTACCTCGCATGGCCTTGACGCTTTCGATGCGGAGTTCGGCCAAATGGCGTAGCGCATGCGGCACCAGCGCGATGTCGCCGTCCTCGATCGCCTTCTGGATGGCTTTCTCGGTGAGCTGGCCTTTCTTGTACATTTTCTGGGCGCGCTCGTCGGCGGGTAGGCGCCCGCCCTCGACGTCGGGGATATCGCCGGAGTCGATCCGCTGGCGTGCCCGGTAACGCAACTCCTGCTCCACGTCGGGACCGAGGTTATGCTTCTTGATCAGGCGCTCGACCAGCGACGCATTGACGAAGGATGCGATGCGTCTGATCGTGGCCAGTGACAGATTGGAGCGATCCACCAGAGGCTCGTGCATGGCCTTGTTGTTCTTGGCGACGGCGCCAATCGCTTCCATCGTCTTCTCGCCGATCTCGGCCGAGTAGTTCTTGAGTAGCGCCAGGATCGCCGGTTCATCGCCGGTCTCGACGACGGCGTTTGATACCGGTTCGGAGATTTTCTTACGCCGGGCCACGGCCGCGAGCGCGCCGCCCTTGATGCCGCCGGCGATGATCTGGATGAGTTCCGAATCGTTCAATAGCGGCGAGAATTCTAGGATCGGCGCTGATACCGCTTCCTCCGCGTCGCGCGCCAGCCGGGTGACGACATCCTTGGGCAGATAGTCGAGATGCTTGGTCTCCTCGGCGATGATCGCACGCACCTTGGGCAGCTCGTCGCGGGCCAGCACCTCCAACACCTGCATGGCCATCTCGGTAACTTTCTCGTTCTCACGGGCAGACAGTTCGGGGATCAGCTTGCCGATTTTGCCGGCGAGTTCGAGACGGACGGCGTCATTGGGATCCTTGGCCAGAATGAGATCGGCCTGCAGCGGCGTGCCTTCGTTGCCGGCAATGGCCTTGCGTACCGCCGGCGACTTATCGGTGGCGAAGTAGTAGAGGAATTCAGGCTCCAGGTCCTCGTAACCGGCGAGCTTGGTGCGTTGCTTTTCGGAGCCCGAGGATGCGATTTCACGCGCCTTTTCGTAGGGCGGCGCCTGACGCGCGCCGCCTTCCTTGGCTTTGCCGAACAACCAGTTGAGTACGTCTTTTGCCATGACGAGGCGATTCCGTCCGGCGGCGCGGGGCCTAGTGATCCGCCTTGCTGCCGCCATGGCAGGCGGGCGAGGCCATGGAGCGGGCGCCGCGCGCTTCCCATTCCGGCGCCGTGTGAGTCTGTAACGACAGGGCGTGCACGGGTCCGGCCAGTTCGTCGGCGAGCAGTGCGTTCAACGCCTGATGGCGCTGGATGCGGGTCTTGCTTTCGAAAGCGGGCGAAACCACCACGACCTTGAAATGCGATTCCGAACCCGGCGGCACGCTGTGCATGTGGCTTTCGTTGACGACTTCAAGAAATTCCGGCGCGAGCGCCGCACGGATCTTGTTTTCGATGGTCTGCTGCACGGTCAAGGCGTTGTCCTCCGTTTTCGGCGCGGCGGCGCAGGCCTGCGCCGGCCGCCAACCCGAATATAGTTGGTTCCGACCGGTTTGGCGATGCCGCCGACGCGATCTTCAATTGCTGGTGGGTTGGTCGCCGGCTTTCATGCGCGCCCTGATCTGCGGGGGCAGAGCGGTTCGAGTGGCATCAAGGTCGCGTTTGAGCGCGAATACCTCCTCGCGGATATTGGCGAGGGTTTCATGGGTGGCCTGATCCAGTGTCTGAACCTTCTCCAGCCGGCTCTCCAGCATTGCCAGTCGGCGGGTCACCACGTTGACCTTTTCCTCCGCGTCGCCGCGAACCTTGGCAAGCTCCGCGCGCATCGACTTGGCCAGCTCCGTGAACTGCTCGTCGGCCTTGCGCATCGCAACCGAGCCGAGCCACAGCGCGGCTAATGCGACGAACATGGCGAGGGTGCCAAGGACGATGACCATCAATTCAGCTTTTCGACCTATACGCGACCAAGAGACCGAACGCTCTTGATCGATTTCATAACGTCCATCGGCGATGCAATTCAACCTTGGCCGCTAGTGTACTGGCGGGATTGATGTTTCATTGACGGGAGCGGCTCCGATGCAGTACCCCTCAAGCATGAAAAACGATGCGAATCGATTTGCCGGCGATAAAGTCAGGGTCGCCATCGCGGACAAGAATTCGCTGGTTCAGGCTGGGCTCAAGTAAATTCTGGCCGAAGACGGACGGTTCCAAGTCGTCCTGGTCTCGCCGGACGCCGCCACCTTCATAGCCGCGCTCGAGAAAACCGAGGCCGATGTCGCCGTGGTCGGCTGGATCCTGCCGGGCGGTGGCGGCAAGTACATCCTCGATCACCTTGTCGGCCATGAAGACGCGCCCCGCGTTGTCGTCTACACCGGCGCGGAAGGCGAGGCGGTGGCGGCACGAGTCATGGCACACGGGGGCGCCGGTTACGTTTCCAAGAGCGAACCGCCGGAACAACTCATCGCCACGATCGCGGAAGTGGCCGAGGGAAAGATGGTGTTTCCCGACCTCGACAGTCGCCGGATCAATGAAAACCCGATGACGGCCCTGACCCGCCGTGAGCTTGAAGTGCTGTCGGCGCTGGCCGCCGGCCATACCAACAAGCAGATCGCGAACGATCAAGGCGTTTCCCCTAATACATTGAAATTTCACGTTAAAAATTTGTTTTCCAAACTCGGCGTAGCCAATCGCGCACAGGCCGTAGCGCTCTATTTACGCTCGTGATTATTAACTCCAAAAGCATGTAAATTTAGGTGGGCAAATACCTACCCATAATATAAAAAACCGCCCTCCGTTGGGAGGTTCTTGAACCGCATTCGAGGGCCTACCGCGCCTCTCCACCGAATATCTGGTGCAGGGGGACTGAACCATGTGGCGCTTCACGTCATTGCGCGATCACCTCGATTGCTGGGCCGGTGCCGACACCGAATCCCGAGCGGTCGCGGAAACCGTCCGGCGAATCGCCGAGGCGGGCCGGGGAATCTCGAACATGGTGGCCCGCGGGCCGCTGGATGGCGCGCTCGGCGCCACCGCCGGCAGCGCAAATGTCCACGGCGACATCCAGACCGACCTCGATTTGCGCGCCAACAGTCTATTGCTCGGTGCGCTGGCCGGCGCCCCGGTGGCGCTGGTCACGTCGGAAGAGTTGGACGAACCGCGAGCTATCGACCTCGATGCCGCGCTGGGCGTGGCGCTCGACCCAGTCGACGGCTCGTCGAACATCGACACCCACGTCTCGGTCGGTACCATGTTGTCCGTG
>JAYOXJ010000130.1:806-3576 GCA_038152725.1 Rhodospirillaceae bacterium | reverse complement strand
TTTTCCGTGCTGGCCGGCGAAGGCGGCGCGCGGACGCGCACTGCACTGCTGCCTGGCCATCGTCAACGCGCCGCCGGTTACATCATCTACGGGCCGCAGACATCACTGGTGATAACCCTTGGCGCCGGCACACATCTGTTCACCCTGGATCCCGGCAGCGGCGAGTTCCTGCTTACCAAGGCGAATATCAAAATTCCGCAGAAGACCCGCGAATTCGCCATCAACGCATCGAACTTCCGCCATTGGGACGAACACGTCCGTGCCTACGTCGACGTCTGCCTGGCCGGCGAGACTGGGCCGCGCGGCGTCAATTACAACATGCGCTGGATCGCCTCATTGGTCGCCGAGTGTCACCGCATCCTGATGCGCGGAGGGATGTTCCTGTATCCGGCCGACAAACGCCCTGGCTACACGCACGGACGGCTCAGGCTCATCTACGAGGCCAACCCCATCGCCTGGATCGTCGAGCAGGCCGGCGGCGGCGCATCGACCGGCCGCGGGCCGATCCTCGACATCCAGCCCGGCGATATCCACCAGCGGGTCCCCCTGATATTCGGTTCCGCCGACAAGGTCGCGCGCATCGAAGGTTATTACACGGACCTGCATCCGCTGGGTTCACGTGCGGCGCTATTCGGCCAGCGCGGCCTGTTCAGGGCGTGAGGGTCTAGTCGCAATGTCCACGCTGCATCCAATCATTTCCGTCACCGGTTCCTCGGGCGCCGGCACAACTTCGGTCAAACTCACCTTCGACCAGATTTTCCGGCGCGAGGGCGTCAATGCCGCCTACATCGAGGGCGATGCTTTCCACCGCTTCGACCGCGCCGAAATGAAGGCGCGCATGGCCGAAGAGCAAGGCAAGGCCAACAGCCACTTCAGCCACTTCGGCCCAACGGCGAACCTGCTTTCCGAGCTAGAGGCGACCTTCAAGAGTTACGGCGAAACCGGCACCGGCAATTCCCGGCACTACATTCACGACTTGAACGAGGCGGCCTGTTTCGGTGGCGAACCCGGGACCTTTACCGCGTGGGAACCGTTGCCCGCCAATACCGACCTCCTGTTTTACGAGGGGCTGCACGGCGCCGTGGTGACGGACGCCGTCAACGTCGCCAAGTACGCCGATCTCAAGATCGGCGTGGTGCCGGTACTCAACCTCGAATGGATCCAGAAGCTGCACCGCGACCGCTTCGCGCGCGGCTACAGCACCGAAGCGGTAACCGAGACCATCCTTCGGCGCATGCCCGATTACGTGAACTACATCTGTCCGCAGTTCACCCAGACCGACATCAATTTCCAACGCGTACCCACGGTCGACACCTCCAACCCGTTCATCGCGCGGACGATCCCGACGCCGGACGAGTCGATGGTGGTGATCCGCTTCCGCAACCCGCGCGGCATCGATTTCCCCTACCTGGTGTCGATGATCGCCGGCAGCTTCATGTCGCGCGCCAATTCCATCGTCATCCCGGGTGGCAAGCTCGATCTTGCCATGCAACTGATTCTGACCCCGATGATCATGCAACTGATCGATCGCAAGAAGAGGGCTGCATGATGCCCGATGATCGGCGATCGTTCGAGCGCTACACCGCGACCATGGCGGCATACGCGCTGACCTTGAGCTCCCTGCTGGCTCGGCTCGACGGATGTCCGCCGGTGGCTACTCCCGCCGCCGACGGCTCCGTCGAGCCGGTCATTTGCCGGCCATCATCCAACCAAGGAGACCGATCATGAGTAGCAAGGCCTATGACGCCGGCGTGAAGGAATACCGCCAGACCTACTGGGAACCCCATTACACGCCCAAGGACACCGACATCCTGGCCTGCTTCAAGATCGTTCCGCAGCAGGGCGTGCCGCGCGAGGAAGCGGCGGCAGCGGTGGCGGCGGAATCCTCGACTGGCACCTGGACCACGGTATGGACCGATCTACTCACCGACCTTGAATACTACAAGGGCCGCGCCTACCGCATCGAGACCGTGCCCGGCGACGACGAGGCGTTCTATGCCTTCGTCGCCTATCCGCTCGATCTGTTCGAGGAGGGCTCGGTCGTCAACGTCATCACCTCGATCGCCGGCAACGTGTTCGGCTTCAAGGCGGTGCGCTCGCTCCGGCTTGAGGATATCCGCTTCACGGTCGCCTATGTGGTCGGCTGCGGCGGCCCGCCCAACGGCATCCAGGTCGAACGCGACATCATGAACAAGTACGGCCGCGCCATGCTCGGATGCACGATCAAGCCGAAGCTCGGACTGTCGGCGAAGAACTACGGCCGCGCGGTCTACGAATGCCTGCGCGGCGGCCTGGATTTCACCAAGGACGACGAAAACGTCAATTCGCAGCCGTTCATGCGCTGGCGCCAGCGTTTCGATTTCGTCATGGAGGCGATCCACAAGGCCGAGGCCGAGACCGGTGAGCGCAAGGGCCACTACCTGAACGTCACCGCGCCGACGCCGGAGGAGATGTACAAGCGCGCCGAATACGCCAAGGAACTGGGCGCGCCGATCATCATGCACGACTACCTGACCGGCGGCTTCACCGCCAACACCGGCCTCGCCAACTGGTGCCGCGACAACGGCATGCTGTTGCACATCCACCGCGCCATGAACGCGGTCATCGACCGCAATCCCAACCACGGCATCCACTTCCGGGTGCTGACCAAGATGCTGCGGCTTTCCGGCGGCGATCACCTGCACACCGGCACCGTCGTCGGCAAGCTGGAAGGCGACCGGGCCTCGACGCTCGGTTGGATCGACCTTTTGCGTGAGCGCTACATCAAGGA
>JAYOXJ010000130.1:0-796 GCA_038152725.1 Rhodospirillaceae bacterium | reverse complement strand
CCTTCGCGGTGGCATCCACGTCTGGCACATGCCGGCATTGGTCAACATCTTCGACGACAACGCCGTCCTGCAGTTCGGCGGCGGCACGCTCGGCCATCCCTGGGGCAACGCCGCCGGCGCGGCGGCCAACCGGGTGGCGCTGGAAGCCTGCGTCGAGGCCCGCAACCAGGGCCGCGAGTTGGAGAAGGAAGGCAAGGACATCCTCACCGCCGCCGCCGCCTCCAGCCCGGAACTGAAGATGGCCATGGAAACCTGGAAGGAAATCAAGTTCGAGTTCGACACCGTCGACAAGCTCGACGTGGCCCACAAGTGAGCCGGTCGAAACTCTTTACGCAAAGGAAGATGAAATGAGCGACATGCAGGACTATCAATCGAGCCTCAGCGACGTTTCCAGCCGCAAGTTTGAGACCTTCTCGTACCTGCCGGAAATGGACGCCGCCGGCATCCGCAAGCAGGTTGAGTACATCGTCTCCAAGGGCTGGAACCCGGCCATCGAAAATGCCGAGCCGGAAAACGCCTTCGGCCACTACTGGTACATGTGGAAGCTGCCGATGTTCGGCGAGGCCGACGTCGACCGCATCCTCTCGGAGGCCGAGGCCTGCCACAAGGCGCACCCGAACAACCACGTGCGCCTGGTCGGCTACGACTACTACGCGCAGTCGAAGGGCGCGGAGATGGTAGTCTACCGGGGCAAGCCCGTCTGACGGCCGGCTTCCGTGCCTCCCGGCAAGGGCCCGCGCGGTCTCCTTGCGGCCCTTGCCGGACTGCGCCCAAGACGAAATGAAGACCACGGACC
>JAYOXJ010000129.1:0-9253 GCA_038152725.1 Rhodospirillaceae bacterium | reverse complement strand
GGCTCGAAGAGCGGTTCATGGACGAGATCTTCCCGGTCCTGACGCCGCTCGCCGTCGATCCTGCTCATCCGTTTCCGTTCATCCCCAATCTCGGCCTGGCCATGGCGTTGCAGCTCAGCCGATCGTCGGATTCGCGCTCGCTGGTTGGCCTGCTGCCGCTGCCGGCACAGATCGAACGTTTCATCCGGCTGCCGGGCGAGGGACCTCGTTTCATCCTCCTGGAAAAGGTCATCTCGGTTTTTCTGCACCGGCTGTTCCCGGGCTTCGAACTAGAGGGTTTCGGCACTTTCCGCGTCATCCGGGACAGCGACATCGAGATACTCGAGGAAGCGGAGGATCTGGTGCGCCTGTTTGAGACGGCGCTCAAGCGGCGCCGGCGCGGCAACGTCATCCGCCTCACCATCGACGGGTCGATGCCCGATGATTTGCGCGAGTTCGTCACCGATCAGATCGGCATCGAGGATGCCGATATGTTCGTACTCGACGGACTTCTCGGGCTCGACCGGACACGCGAGCTTATCACCGACGAGCGCAGCGATCTGCAGTTCAAGCCGTTCGATGCACGCTTTCCGGAGCGTATCCGCGATTTCGGTGGCGATTGTTTCGCGGCGATCCGGGCGAAGGACATCGTCGTCCACCATCCGTTCGAATCCTTCGACGTCGTCGTGCAGTTCATCCGCCAGGCGGTGCGCGACCCGCAGGTCGTGGCAATCAAGCAAACGCTCTACCGCACCAGCAAGGACTCGCCGATAGTCGCCGCCCTGATCGAGGCCGCCGAGGCCGGCAAGTCGGTGACCGCGCTGGTTGAACTCAAGGCACGCTTTGACGAGGAAGCCAACATCCGCTGGGCGCGCGAACTGGAACGCGCCGGCGTGCAGGTCGTCTACGGCTTCATCCACCTCAAGACTCACGCCAAGATTTCCTACGTCGTGCGCCGCGAGGACGACAAGTACCGCACCTACTGCCATTGGGGCACCGGCAACTACCACCCGATCACGGCGCGCATCTACACCGACATTTCGCTGTTCACCTGCAACCCGTCGCTGGCTCGAGACGCCGCCAAGGTCTTCAATTTCACCACCGGCACCGCCGGGCCGGAGGAGATGGAGAAGCTCACCATTTCCCCGGTCAAGCTGCGCCCGATGCTGCTCAAGCTGATCGGCCGCGAGATCGAACACACCCGCGCCGGCCGGCCCGGAAACATCTGGGTCAAACTAAATGCGCTGGTCGACGGCGAGGTCATCGATGCGCTCTATCGGGCATCGGGCGCCGGGGTCAAAATTCGCCTGATCATCCGCGGCATTTGCTGCCTCAGGCCCGGAATTCCAGGGCTGTCCGAGAACATTGTCGTGCACTCGATCGTCGGGCGCTATCTCGAGCACGCCCGCATTGTCTGCTTCGGCAACGGCACGGAACTGCCGTCGAAACAGGCAAGCGTCTTCATTTCGTCCGCCGATTGGATGCCGCGAAACCTCAACCGCCGGGTCGAGACCCTGGTGCCGGTCGAGGACCCGGACGTGCATCACCAGATACTGACCATCATGGACGTCAACCTCCGCGACAAGGCGCAATCGTGGCAGCTGATGGCGGGCGGCGAATTCCGCAAACTGTCGCACCATCCGCACAGCTTCAGCGCGCATCAGTACTTCATGGAGCATCCGCGCCTGCCCGGCCACAAGGCTGCCAAGGCGCTCGCCGGCGCTCCGGAAACGGCCAAACCCAAATCCTGAGCTCGGCCTGCGCGCCGGGAACAAACGGCGTCGCATCCGGTAAAGTCCGGCCGCCCTCCGGCTGGCATAGATTGACCGGCGCGTCCCGCACATGCTTGTCCGCGGCCGGGCGCAATGGTAACCAGAACCATGCAGAAATATTCAATCTTTAGCCTGATCCGCAACGCCCTCGCCTATCACCAGGACTGGCGCCGCGCTTGGCGCAGCCCGGAACCCAAGGCGGAATACGACGCCATCATCGTCGGCGGCGGAGGACACGGCTTGGCGACCGCCTACTACCTCGCGAAGGAACACGGCATCACCAATGTCGCCGTGCTGGAGAAGGGCTGGATCGGCGGCGGCAACACCGGGCGCAACACCACCATCATCCGCTCCAACTACCTCTGGGACGAGAGCGCGGCGATCTACGAGAAGGCGCTCAAACTTTACGAGGGCCTGAGCCAGGACCTCAATTTCAACATCATGCTGAGCCAGCGCGGGGTGATGAACCTTGCGCATAACCTCCACGATCTGCGCGAGCTCGAGCGCCGGGTCAACGCGATCCGGCTGAACGGCATCGATTCCGAGATCCTGACTACCCAGCAGGTCAAGGAGATGGTGCCGATCATCAACACCTCGCCCAAATCGCGATATCCGATCCTGGGCGCCTCGTTGCAACGGCGCGGCGGCGTCGCCCGCCACGACGCCGTTGCCTGGGGTTTCGCGCGCGGTGCCGATGCACGCGGCGTCGACATCATCCAGCAGTGCGAGGTCACCGGCATTCTCCGCGAACAGGGCCGCGTCGTCGGCGTCGAGACCACGCGCGGAACCATAAAGGCGCCGAAGGTCGGCATCGTCGCCGCAGGTCATTCGAGCGTGCTTGCCGCCATGGCCGGCATTCGCCTGCCGATCAACAGCTATCCCCTGCAGGCGATGGTTTCCGAGCCGATCAAGCCGATCCACCACTGCGTCGTCATGTCGAACGCTGTCCACGTCTACGTGTCGCAGTCGGACAAGGGCGAACTGGTGCTCGGCGCCGGCATCGACGGCTATCACGGCTATTCGCAGCGCGGCTCGCTGCACGTTATCGAAGGTCAGTTGGGCGCGCTTTGCGAATTGTTCCCGATCTTCTCGCGGCTTCGGCTGATGCGCCAATGGGGCGGCATTGTCGATACATGCCCCGACGCCAGCCCGATCATATCGAAGACGCCGGTCCAGGGCCTCTACATCAACGGCGGCTGGGGCACCGGCGGCTTCAAGGCGACGCCGGGCTCGGGCTGGACCTTCGCGCATACCATCGCGAAGGACGAGCCGCACCCGCTGAACGCTCCTTTCACGCTCGACCGTTTCACCACCGGTGCGCTGATCGACGAGCATGGCGCCGCCGCGGTGGCGCACTGAGGGCCGGGCCATGTTGCTAATCGAATGTCCCTATTGCGGCGCGCGCGAGGAAAGCGAATTCCACCAGGGTGGCGAGGCTCATATCGAACGACCAAAGGACCCGGACGCGCTGAGCGACGCGGAATGGGCGGATTATCTGTTCATGCGCAAGAACACCAAAGGCGTGTTCCTGGAGCGCTGGGTGCATCGGCATGGCTGCCGGCGCTGGTTCAACATGGCGCGCAACACCGCGACCAACGAAATTCTCGCCGTCTACAGGATGGGTGAGAAGCCGCCGAAAGAGGTGCAGTCATGACCGGCTTCCGCCTTGGCGAGGGCGGTCTCGTCGATCGTACCAAGAGCTTGCGGTTCTCCTTCAACGGCCGCCAGCTTAAGGGTTTCGAGGGTGACACGCTGGCCTCCGCCCTGCTCGCGAGTGGCGTCCGCCTGGTCGGACGCAGCTTCAAGTACCATCGCCCGCGCGGGCTCTTCTCGGCCGGCCCGGAGGAACCCAACGCGCTGGTGCAGCTTGAATCGGGTGGCCGTGCGCTGGCCAACCAGCAAGCCACCCGTGTGAAACTCTACGACGGGCTCTCCGCCGAAAGCATCAATTGCTGGCCCGGGCCCGAATACGACGCCATGAGCGTCATGGGCCTGTTCCACCGCATCATTCCGGCCGGCTTCTACTACAAGACCTTCATGTGGCCGGCGCCGGCGTGGCATCTCTACGAACATTTCATCCGCAAGGCCGCCGGATTGGGACGCGCCCCCACCGAGCCCGACCCCGACCACTACGACCGCATGAACGCGCATTGTGACGTTCTCGTCGTCGGCTCCGGGCCGTCCGGTCTCGCCGCGGCATTGGCGGCAGCACGCACCGGCGCGCGCGTCATCCTCGCCGACGACCAGGAACACGCCGGCGGCTGGCTCTTGAACGAAAGCCGCGAGATTCTCGGCGCACCGTCCGCCGATTGGGTCGCCGACGCCATGGCCGAATTAAATGCCGCCGCCGACACCCGCGTGCTCTTGAAGACCACCGCATTCGGCTATTACGACCACAACTTCATGGGGCTCTGCCAGCACCTAGGACCGACCCAGGCGGACGGCGGCGGCGGCGCACGCCAGCGCATCTGGCGGGTGCGCGCCAAGCAGGTCGTGCTCGCCACCGGCGCCATCGAGCGCCCGTTGATCTTCGCCGACAACGACCGCCCGGGTGTCATGCTCGCCGGTGCCGTTCGCACATATGCCAATCGATACGGCGTCGCCGCCGGCCGGCGCGTCTGCGTCTTCACCAACAATGACGATGCCTACCGCACGGCTATCGATCTGAAGGTTGCCGGTGTCATGGTGCCTGCCGTCGTCGATATCCGCCCCGAACCGACCGGCGAGCTTCCGGCTCAGGCCTCCGCCGCCGGCATCGAGGTCATCGACGGTTCGGCGGTGACGGCCGTACACGGTACGCGCGGCGTATCCGGTATCGACGTGATGGCGCTGAACGATTGGGGCGATGGCGTCACTGGTCAGGCACGGCGCATCGACTGCGACGTCGTCGCCTCATCCGGCGGCTGGAACCCGGCAGTGCATCTCCATTCCCATGCCGGCGGCAAAGCCCGGTTCGATGAGGAACGCGGCATCTTCCTTCCCGGCGTCACGCAGCAGGCTTGCCGCTCGGTCGGTGCGGCGGACGGCGCATTCGGCCTCGCCGATTGTCTCGAAGGCGGCTACGCTGCCGGCAAGGCCGCCGCCGCGGACGCGGGGATCAAGAAACAGAGCCGCAAGAAAGTACCGACGGCACATGCCGATGCCGAGGCACCGGCCAGGCTCTTGTGGGTGATACCGACGACGCGACCGGTCGGTCGCGGTCCCAAGCATTTCCTCGATCAGGCGCACGACGTCACCGTCGCCGACGTGCAGTTGGCGGCGCGTGAGGGCTACACGTCGATCGAGCACGCCAAACGCTACACTACGCTCGGCATGGCACCCGACCAAGGCAAGACCGGCAACATCCAGGGCATGGCGGTGCTCGGCCAGGCACTCGGTATCGACAACCCGGGCCAGATCGGCACTACGACGTTCCGTCCACCCTACACGCCGGTGACCATCGGCGCGCTCGCCGGCCGCGACATCGGTGCGCTCATGGACCCCGTGCGCATGACGCCAATCCATCATTGGCACGAATTGGCCAACGCCAAGTGGGAGGACGTCGGTCAATGGAAGCGCCCCTGGTACTACCCGAAAAAAGGCGAGACGAAGGAGCACGCAGTTGCGCGCGAATGCCTGGCGGTCCGCAATGCGCTCGGCATTCTCGATGCCTCGACGCTCGGCAAGATCGATATTCAGGGGCCTGATGCGGTGACCCTCCTCAACCGTATCTATACCAACGCCTGGGACACGCTACCGGTCGAATCGTGCCGCTACGGCTTGATGTGCGGCGAGGACGGAATGATCTTCGACGACGGCGTCACCGCGCGCATGGGCGAAAACCATTTCATCATGACGACGACGTCCGGCAACGCGGCGCGCGTGCTCGAATGGCTCGAGGAATGGCTGCAGACCGAGTGGCCGGAACTAAGGGTCCGTTGCACTTCCATCACCGAGGCCTGGGCGACGATCACGCTCTGCGGACCTCGGGCGCGCGATCTTCTCGCCGAGTTCACGAACGATATCGATCTCGCCCCAGACGCCTTTCCGTTCATGACCATGCGCCGCGGCACCGTCGCCGGCATGCCGGCACGTGTATTCCGTGTCAGCTTCACCGGCGAACTTTCCTATGAGATCAACGTGCCGGCGAGCTATGGCCTCGGGCTGTGGACGGCGATTATGAACGCCGGCGAAAAATACGGGATCACGCCGTTCGGCACCGAGACCATGCACGTGCTGCGCGCCGAGAAAGGCTACATCATCGTCGGTCAGGAAACCGACGGCACCGTGATGCCGGCCGATGTCGGTATGGGCTGGGCTGTCTCAAAGAAGAAAGATTTCATCGGCAAACGCTCCATGCGCCGTGCCGACCCGCTTCGCGACGACCGCAAGCAACTTGTCGGCCTGCTGCCGCTTGACCCCAAGGCGGTGCTGCCGGAGGGCGGCCAGATCACCGCGCAAAAGGGCATCAGCTTACCTGTCGATCGCCCGGTACCGATGATCGGCCATGTGACCTCGAGCTACCACTCGCCGACCATGGACTGCGCCTTCGCTTTGGCATTGGTCAAGGGCGGCCGCGCGCGCCACGGTGAGGTTGTCTACGTGCCGCTCGCCGACCGGACAATCGCCGCGACGGTGGCAACATCATCGAGGCCGAAATCTGCCCGCCCGTGTTCTACGACCCGGATGGAGAAAAGCTCGATGGTTGACGCCTATCTCCGCCGCAGCCCGCTCGCGCACATGCACCTCGAAGCGCGCGCCGTCGCCGATGCCGCCATCGCCGATGCCAGCGTGGAACTCGCTGAAATCCGCCATCTCGACATGCTCAACCTCAGGGGCGATGCAACAGACGCGGCCTTCTTGTCTGCCGTGAGCAGCGTCATTGGCACTGAGCCGACGACAGCGCCGAACACCTCGGCCAAGGGCAAGGACGGCATTTTCATTCTCGGCCTCGGACCCGACGAATGGTTGATCGTCACCCAGCCCAGCAAGGGCGGCAACGTCGCGAACGCACTTAGCACCGCGCTCGCCGGGCAGTTCGCAACCGTCGTCCATGTCGGCGACGGGCGGACGACCATCCGAGTCTCGGGGCCGAATGCCCGCGATGTGCTTGCCAAGGGTACTGCCGTCGATCTTCATCCCTCCGCATTCGGCACCGGCCAATGCGCCCAGACCACGATCGCACGGACCGGCGCGCTGATTCATTGCCTGGAGGCAGGTAGGGACATCCCGGACACATTCCAGGTTATCGTCGCCGCCAGTTTCGCCGAATATCTCTGGACCTGGCTGGAAGACGCAGGGCGCGAATACGGCGTCCGGGTCAACAATTGAACCGGCAGCGAATTCACTACTTTTTGCCCCGGGTTACATCTAGAATTCCAAGACGCGATAACGCTGCTTTCGCGGATACGGCGCAGCTGCGTTTTTAACCTTGGATTTGAGGTCCATGGCAAAAATTCCGCTCACCGCCGGTGACGTAGAAAAACTGCTTTCCGATCCATCGCCGCATTCGCGTGCGGAGACAGCGATGAAGATCGGCGAAAGCTTCGGCCCGGCGCTCGGCAAGGCCGAACGCGGCATCGCCGAGGAAATTTTCCGCATCATGATCAAGGATGCGGAGGTGCGCGTCCGCGAAGCTTTGGCCGAGACCCTCAAGGAAAACCCTGCCATCCCGCACGATGTCGCGTTGGCGCTCGCCGCCGACGTCGACGAAGTCGCGCTGCCGGTCATTCGGTCATCGGAAGTACTCAGCGACGACGACCTTATCGCCATCATCGGTGCCGACAACGAGACCAAGAAGATTGCTGTGGCGCAGCGTCCGCAGGTTTCCGAACGCGTTTCACGCGCCCTGGTCGAAACCGAACGCGAAAGCGTGGTCGGCGCGCTGGTCGCCAACGACCGTGCCGAGATCTCACGCGAGAGCTTCGACAAGGTGCTGGAAACGCTGGGTGACAGTACGGCCGTACAGGAGGCGCTGGTCCGCCGAAAGCGGATTCCGGTGGCCATCGCCGAGCGGATGCTCACCCTGGTGTCCGCCACGCTGCGCGACGAACTGATCGCGCGCCACGAGATGCCCGGCGGCATGGCCGATTTCCTGGTGTTGCAGAGCCGAGAGAAGGCAACGATTGCACTGGCCGGCGAGTCCGGCACAGAAGACGTGATGACGCTGGTTCGCCAACTGCACGATAGCGACCGGCTGACACCGTCAATCATCCTCCGCGCCCTTTGCGTCGGCGATCTAAGGTTCTTCGAGGCGGCAATATCGGTGCGCGCCGGCGTGCCGCTGGTCAACGCGCGGAGGTTGATCTACGACCCCGGTGAATTGGGCCTGAAACGCGTTTACGATGCCGCCGGACTGCCGACTGCGCAATTCATCGCCGCGCGCGCGGCGGTGCGTGCCGTGCAGATGCTCGAGTACGACGGCGCCTTGGACAGCACCGAAGACCGCAAGCGCTTCTCGCGCCGGCTGATCGAGATGATCTTGACCCAATACGGTGAACTCGGCGTTGAGTTCGAATACGATGATGTCGATTATCTGATAACCAGGATCGACGACCTGCCACCCGACTTCATCGAAATCCTGGATGACGGCAAATTAAGCCGGACAACTTCGCGTACATGGCGACGTTGGCCAAGCAGCGTTCCGGCCTCGTGCTCCGCGAGGACAAGATTTACCTCCTGGAGAGCCGCTTGATGCCGATCGCCCGCCGCGAGGGCATCGAAACCCTCGACCAGTTTGTCGAAAAGCTGCGCCGTGAAAACGATTTCAACGCCGTAAATGCTGTGGTCGAAGCCCTGACCACCAACGAGACACTGTTCTTTCGCAACACCCAACCGTTCCAGGTTTTCAAGGAACAGGTCATGCCGCACATCATCGCCACCCGCAAGACGCGCAAGTTCCGCATCTGGTCGGCGGCCTCTTCGAGCGGCCAGGAGCCCTACTCGCTAGTCATGATCCTCTCGGAAATGGGTTCCAAATTGGCGGGCTGGAACTACGAGATCGTCGGCACCGATCTTTCCATGAAGATTCTGGAGAAGGCGCAGTCTGCGCTCTATTCGCAATTCGAGGTGCAGCGCGGCCTGCCGGTTGAGATGATGCTCAAGTACTTCGAACAGGATGGCGCCAACTGGCGTTTCAAGCAGGAATACCGCGAGAAGGTGAAATTCCGTAAGGCAAACCTGTTGGAAGACCAACGCATACTCGGCCAATTCGACGTGGTGTTCTGCCGCAACGTGTTGATCTATTTCGACCGAGACACCAAGGGAGAGGTGCTCGACATGATCGCCGACATGATGCCGGAGGACGGCAAACTGTTTCTCGGCGGCGCCGAGACAGTGCTCGGCCTGACCAACCGTTTCGTCGCCGTCGAAGGGGTCAAGGGACTGTATAAAAACCCCGCGGCTTCATGAGTTCCGCCGTCACCACCATCGACATGCACACCGGCGGCGAGCCGGTGAGGATCGTCACGGGAGGATATCCGGAGATTCCCGGCGCCACCATCCTGGAGAAGCGCCGCTACGCG
>JAYOXJ010000128.1:0-9256 GCA_038152725.1 Rhodospirillaceae bacterium | reverse complement strand
GGCTGGGACAACCTGGGCGCTATCCGCCTCGCCCAGGGCGACATCACCGGTGCCGAACAGGCCCTGGCCGAGGCGCTTCGCCTCGACCCCGACTTCGCCAGCGCGCGCGCCAACCGGGGTGCCGTCGCGGCGGAGCGGCGCGACTGGCAAAAGGCGCTCGAACATTGCGACGCGGCGCTGGCGCTCGACGAGCGTTTGCCGGCGGCGCACAACAACCGCGCCAACGCGCTTTCCGTCCTGGGGCGCGACGCGGATGCGGAACAGGCCTTCGCGCGCGCCCTGGCGCTCGACCCGGAGAACGCCGACGCCTTGTTCAACCGTTCGCTGATGTGGATGCGCCAGGGGCGCTGGGCCGAGGCCTGGCCCGGCTTCGAGGCGCGCTGGCGGGTGCGGCGGATGGCGCCCTGGCGGCGTCAATTCGCCGTGCCGCAGTGGGACGGCGCGCCGGCGCCGGCGCAGACGCTGCTCGTCCACGCCGAGCAGGGTATCGGCGACATGATCATGATGGCGCGCTATCTGCCGGCCGTCGCCGGCCGGGTCGGGCATCTCATTGTCGAATGCGCGCCGGCGCTGGTCGGGCTGCTCTCGGGCCTCTCCGGCATGCCTTTGAATTTCCAATGTGTCGCCACCGGCGCCGCGCCGCCGGCCTTCGATCTGCATCTGCCGGCGATGAGCCTGCCGGGTCTTTTCGCGACTACGCCTGAAACCGTGCCTTGGTCCGGGCCCTATATCGCCGCACCGGCGGCGGGGGTGGGCGCCGCGCCGGCCGGGCAGGGCATCAATGTCGGTCTGGTCTGGGCCGGCAATCCCGACAACTACACCGACCGCGAGCGTTCGGCGCCGCTTTCCGCCCTGGCGCCGCTGCTCGCCATGCCGGGCATCCAAGTCCATTCGCTGCAGTTCGGTGCGGCCGGCGACGACATCGCCGCCGCCGGCCTCGCCGCGCGCATCACCGACCGTCGCGCCGGCATGGCCGATTTCACCGCCACGGCGGCATTGGTCGCCGGCATGGACCTGGTGATTTCCGTTTGCACGTCGGTGGCGCATCTCACCGGCGCCATGGGCCGGCCGGTGTGGATGCTGCTTGCCGCCGACAACGACTGGCGCTGGCTCAAGGACCGCGACGACACGCCATGGTATCCGACGGCACGGCTGTTCCGGCAGCGCGACGCCGGCGATTGGACGGAATTGGCGGCGCGCGTTGCCGGGGCTTTGAAGGAATGGCAGACCAAGGGGAACGATGCATGAACCGGGATTGGAGCGATGAACTGTCGGAACTCGAGCGCCGCCAGGGCGACGTCCGCGAGATGGGCGGTGCCGCCAGGGTCGAGCGCCAGCACGCCGGCGGCCGCCTGACGGTTCGCGAACGCATCGCGAAGCTTGCCGATCCCGGCAGCTTCCACGAGATCGGCACCGCCGCGGGCAGCGCCGAATACGATGCCGACGGCAACTTGGTGAGACTGAGTGCGTCGAACTGCGTCATGGGCCGCGCCACCCTCGACGGCCGCGCCGTCGTCGTCACCGGCGACGACTTCACCCAGCGCGGCGGCTCCGCCGACGCCACCATCCGCGAGAAGGCCGCCTACCCCGAAGAGATGGCGCGCGAGCTCCGCCTTCCCGTCATCCGCCTGATCGAGGGTTCGGGCGGCGGCGGTTCGGTCAAGACCATCGAGACCACCGGGCGTCCCAACCTGCCGGGCGGCATCGGCACCAAGTACGACCTCATGCTGCAGAATATGGGTTACGTGCCGGTGGTGGCGCTGGGGCTGGGCTCGGTCGCCGGCCTCGGTGCGGCCAGGCTCGCCGCCAGCCACTATTCGGTGATGGTCAAGGAAACGTCTGCGATGTTCGTCGCCGGCCCGCCGGTGGTGGCGGGCCTGGGCGAGGACTTGACCAAGCAGGAACTGGGCGGCTGGCGCATCCAGCTCGCCGCCGGCGCCGTCGACGACGCCGTCGACACCGAGGAAGACGCCTTCCGGTGTGCCAAGCGCTTCCTCTCCTATCTGCCGTCGTCGGTCGACGAACTCGCCGAGCGCGTCGCCTGCGACGATCCGCCGGCGCGGGCCGAGGAGAAACTGTTTTCGATCGTGCCGCACGACCCGAAGCAGGCCTACAACATGCGCCGCATCGTCGACGCGGTGGTCGACCGCGGCAGCTTCTTCGAGATGGGGGCGATGTTCGGCCGGCCGATCATCACCGGCTTCGCGCGCCTCGACGGCTGGCCGGTGGCGCTGATGGCTAGCGATCCGCTGTTCTCCGGCGGCTCTTGGACGGCGGACGCCTGCGAGAAGATCATCCGCTTCGTCGACATGGCGGAAACCTTTCACCTGCCCATCGTCTATCTTTGCGATTGCCCGGGCTTCGCCGTCGGACTGGAGGCGGAGAAGACGCGCACCATCCGCTATGGCGTGCGTGTGATGACCGCGATTGGCCAGACTACGGTGCCCTGGTGTTCGATCATCGTGCGCAACGCCTTTGGCGTTGCCGGTGGCGCGCACCGCCCGGCCGGTCGCTTCTCCATGCGCTATGCCTGGCTGTCGGCGGCCTGGGGTTCGCTGCCGCTGGCCGGTGGTATCGAAGCCGCCTACCGCGCCGAGATCGAGGCGGCCGAAGACCCCAAGGCGAAACTGAAGGAGATCGAGGAGCGGCTCGAGAAGCTGCGCTCGCCGTTCCGCACCGCCGAGACTTTCGCCGTCGAGGAAATCGTCGATCCACGCCGCACCCGGGCGATCTTGTGCGAGTTCGCCAACCTGGCCGCCAAACGCCGCAAGCCGGGAATGTCGTCGTTCACCATGCGGCCGTGACGCTGTGAAAAAGTTTGCAGCGGATAGCCGTTAGCGGTCGACCTCGATGACGGGATCGGTTCCGTCCCACCCGGCGGCGGCATCGGCGATCCCCTTGATCCGGCCATAACGGTCCGGGTCCATTAGGTCGGCAATCTCGAAGATGAAGCCGCCCGGACCCTCCTCCGTGGCGAAGTAGGCGAGACGTACGCCGCTCGACGGGATGGTGCCGGTCTGCGCCAGGGCCATGCCGGACGCCAGCAACCGTTCGCGCGTGGCATCGAAATCGTCACGGGTGAGCCATGCCGAAACGTGCTGGAACCCTTGCCCATGGCGCGCCTGGAATTCCCGGTAGATGCTCGGCAGGTCGTCGTGCTGCTGGATCAATTCGATCTGCAGGCCGCCGGAGTTCGCCAGGGCGATGGAGACGGCCGGCGATGCGGCCGATCCGCCCCGGTAGGTGAAGGCATCGAAACGGATCCGGCGCTTTATGAAAAACGGGCCGATGCCGAGTCCGTCCGACCAATAGGCCATCGCCGCGTCGATATCGTCGACGACGAAGGCGATCTGCCGAATTTCACCGAACTTGACGCTCATGGCTGGGGGGCCGTGCTTGCGGTGCCGTTACGCAGCAACATTTCCTTCGCCGCCAGGACGGCGCCGCCGACGATCAAGACGCAACCGGCGGCCACTGTCCAGGAAGCCTCGCCCTTGCCGAAGGCGAGCAGCAGCGTCGTCGAGATCAGGGGGGCGGCATAGGCGGCGGCGCCGAGCACGCGGATGTCGCCGTGCTTGGTGCCAAAGTCCCAGGTGAAGAAGGCGAGGCCGACCGGCAGCAGCCCGAGACCGGCAACGGCGAGCCACTCGCCGGCGTCGGCGGGCCACACCGTTTGTTCGAAGGCGACGTGACAGAACGCGGCGAGGATCGCGGTGGCCGCGCAGAAGCCGCCGACCGCATCGGTCGGCACATGGGTGTAGCGGCGGTTGAGCACGGAATAGACCGACCAGGTCAGCGCGCAGCCCACCGCCATGCCGTAACCGAAGCCATATTCCGCCTGGAAGCCCTGCAGCCCATGCCCGCGCGTAATCAGCAGCGCGGCACCGGCCAGCCCGGCGAGCGCGCCCGCCAGATGATACCAGCGCAGCCTTTCGCCCGGCAGCAACGCCGAGAACAGGACGATCAAGAGCGGCCAGAGATAGGCGATCAGGCCGGCCTCGACCGGCGGTGCGTTGCGGAGCGCCATGAAATAAAAGAAGTGGTAGCCGAACAAGCCGACGGTGCCGAGTGCCCAAGCGCCGACCGGCTGGCGCAGATGGCCCGCGATGCTCTCGCCCCGGACCAGCCATTTGACGGCGGCGACTGCCGTGGCGATGGAAAACGAGAGCGCCGCCAGTTGGAACGGCGGCACCTGCCCGGTGAGTGTGGTGAGCAGGGCCAACAGACCCCACATCAGAACGGCACTGGCGCCGATCAGCGTGGCGGTGCGGATTTTCGCGGCATCGTCGCTCATCGGCGGGCACTCAAGACCCGGACGGTTCCGTCTTGCAAGCCGAAAACGATTTCCGCCCAGCCGTCTGCGTCGAGGTCACGGACGGCGATGGAGCTGTCGATGGTGGACGGGAGGACGTGGCGAAAAAGCTCCCGGTAGCGGCCGCCGGCGAAGCTGACGCCGACCAGGGCCCGACGTCCGGCGGCGGGCACCACGATATCGATGGTGCCGTCACGGTCGAGATCGGCAAGCGCCGAAAGGCCGAGTTCGCGCGAGCCGATGGGGTGATTGGAGCAGCCGCCGACCTCGGCACCGGCGGCGTGGTCCGGCACCAGCCGGTCGCCGCGCCATTCATAGAGTTGCAGGGCGCCGCCGATATGGGGCGTGATCACCACCGCTGCCTCATTGACGCCGTCGCCGTCGAAATCGCCGACGCCGACCGGGTTGAGCCAGCGATGCGCGATGCCGATGGGCGCGGCCTCCGCCAGCAAAGCGAGCTTGCCGCCGACGGGCCCGACCAGCACCAGCGCCGCGCCGAAATTGAGATGCGAGCGCACCAGCATGATCTCGGCCCGGCCGTCGCCGTTGATGTCGACGAGGCGGGGAATGCGGTCCTCGAAGACGGCGTCCGCGCCGGCCGCATAGGTCGAGGCGGTGCCGTCGGCCAATTCGGCGCTGACGCTATCGGCCTCGATGGCATCGCCGAGCACGCCATGATCGTAGCGCCGGGTCGGTCCGCTCAGCCAGGCCTTGCGGATGTCGCCGGTGCCGACGGCGACTTCGGTATCGGGAATCGCACCGGCAGGTCGTGGGCCGCGCTCCGCCGGCTTGGCCCGCTGCGCCACATAACCACCGGCGCCCAGCGAGACGCGAATGGCGCCGCCGCCGGCTTGGTTGACCGTGACGGAAACGCGGCCCGCTCCGGCGCCATCGGAGAGCGCAAGCCGGTGCTCGGTGAGTTCCAGGGCCGAGGCCGGTAATGCAAACGTTAAGGCTGCCGCGAGCGACAGGATCGGACAAGGACGCAACCTGGAAACCTCCGAAAAACCGACGGGCCCCCGCCTTGGTGACGGGGGCCCGGAGTGTAGTCGTTGATCGGCGGCTTGTCAGCGGCGCCAAAGCGCCGCGGAACTCAGGCCATGTACTGGCCGCCGTTTGCGCTGATCGTCGAGCCGGTGATCAGGCCGGCGTCGTCGGAGGCGAGGAAGACGACGCAGCGCGCGATCTCCTCGGCCTGGCCGAGTCGCCCGATCGGGATCGCCGGCAGGATGACCTCGTTCATCACCTTCTCCGGCACTGCCATCACCATCTCGGTGGCGATATAGCCGGGCGCAATGACGTTGACGGTGATGCCCTTCGACGCGGTCTCCAGGGCGAGCGCCTTGGAAAAGCCGATGTCGCCGGCCTTGGCCGCCGCGTAGTTGGTCTGGCCGAACTGACCCTTCTGGCCGTTGATCGAACTGATCGAGATGATCCGCCCGAAGCTGGCCGCCCGCATGTCGTCGATGACGTTGCGGCACATGTTGAAGTTGCCGGTCAGGTTGGTGCCGATGACGGCGTCCCAACTGGCCTTGTCCATCTTATGCAACGGCTTGTCGCGGGTGATGCCGGCGTTGTTGACGAGCACCTCCACCGCGCCCAGGTCGGTCTTGATCTGGGCGATGGCGGCGGCGCAGGCGTCGAAATCGCCGACGTCGAACTTGTAGACGGCGATGCCGGTCTCTTCCTTGAATTTTGCCGCCGCTTCGTCGTTGCCGGCATAGCTGGCGGCGACTTTATATCCGGCCGCCATCAAGGCCATGGAAATGGCGCGACCGATACCTCGGGTCCCGCCGGTTACGAGCGCTACACGTGCCATGATCGTTCTCCCCCTCTCTTGGTACGGTTAGTCGCGTTGGACGCACATGGCGATGCCCATGCCGCCGCCGATGCAGAGCGTCGCCAGGCCCTTCTTGGCGTCGCGCTTCTGCATTTCATAGAGCAGCGTCACGAGAACGCGCGTGCCCGACGCGCCGATCGGATGGCCGAGCGCGATGGCGCCGCCGTTGACGTTGACCTTTTCGGTGTCCCAGCCCATGTCCTTATTGACGGCACAGGCCTGGGCGGCGAAGGCTTCGTTGGCCTCGATCAGGTCGAGGTCGTCGACGGTCCAGCCGGCTTTCTCGAGCGCCATGCGGCTGGCCGGGATCGGGCCGGTACCCATGATCGCCGGATCGACGCCTGCAGTGGCCCAGCTGACGATGCGCGCCAGCGGCTTGGCGCCGCGCTTCTTGGCTTCGTCGGCGCTCATCAGCACCACGGCGGCGGCGCCGTCGTTGATGCCCGATGCGTTACCGGCAGTCACCGTGCCTTCCTTGTCGAAGGCCGGACGTAGCTTGCCAAGGCTCTCGGCCGTGACGCCCGCTTTCGGGTGTTCGTCGGTGTCGACCACAGTGTCGCCCTTGCGGCCCTTGATGGTGACCGGAATGATCTCGTCCTTGAACTTGCCGGCCTTCATGGCGGCTTCCGCCTTCTGCTGCGAGGAGGCGGCGAAGTTGTCCTGCTCTTCGCGGGTGAGCTGCCACTTCTGCGCCACGTTCTCGGCGGTGTTGCCCATGTGGTAGCCGGCGAAGGCGTCCATCAGGCCGTCGCGCAGCATGGTGTCGAGCATCTCGGCGGAACCCATCTTGACGCCGTTGCGCAGATGCACCACATGCGGCGCCTGGCTCATGCTCTCGTGACCGCCGGCGACGACGATGGAGCTGTCGCCGAGCTTGATCGCCTGGTAGCCGAGCGCCACCGTGCGCAGGCCCGAGCCGCACAGCTGGTTGATGCCGTAAGCGGTCTTTTCCTGCGGGATGCCGGCGGCCATGGCGGCCTGGCGGGCCGGGTTCTGGCCGGTGCCGGCGGCCAGGATCTGGCCCATGATGACTTCCGAGACTTCCTCGGCCTTGACGCCGGCGCGTTCGAGCGCGCCCTTGATGGCGATTTCGCCGAGCGCATGGGCGGGCAAAGTGCTCAAGCCGCCATTGAAAGCGCCGACGGGGGTGCGTGCTGCGCCCACGATAACAACATCAGTCATGAATTAGGTTCCTCCTGCTGCCGCGCGACGAGCCTGTCTCGGCGCGCAAATTGAAAACACCGCGTCCCGCGGCCGCTCGGCCGGAGACGCTGGTCGGTTAATTCTTTCGCAAGTGCGAAAACTCCCTAAGCCTTTTGTATCAACGTTATTAGAAGATTTCAACTAAAAAATTGTGCACTTGCGAAATAACAATTTTCGATACATTCCCCAGGCGCTTAGCCGCAAAGTTCGGGCGCCAGCATACACCGATCGTATGACAGAGTCTTGATCTAGCTCAGTTGCCCGATGAGCCAAGCGGCAAGCGGTTCGTAGAGTTTTTCCCGCGCGCCGCTGCCGGTCACCATGCCGATATGGCCGGCATCGACGACCTCGAGACGGGCACCGGGGATCAGGTCCGCCAGCGGCTTGGCGCTCTCCGGCGGGACGATATAGTCGGCGCGCGGCACCACCACCAAAGTCGGCGCATCGATGCGCGCGGGATCGACCGCCTCGCCGGCGATGTGCCACTGGCCATTGAGCGGGGTGTTCCGCAAATACCAGTCGAACATGCACTCGCGCGCCACCGGTCCGGCCAGCGGCACGCCGTCGTTGAGCCAGTCCTCCAGCGCGATGAACTCGCGCGCCTTTTCGGAGTCCGGTTCGAGCTGGGCGAAGCGGCGGAACTTGATGCCGGCGCCGGCCGGGTTGAGCCCCATAAACATCGCCTGCAGGACGTCGGTCGGCAGCACGCCCATGTGATTGATCACCGCTTCCAGTCCCGGCGCCATCACCGCCAGCAAAGGCAGCGTCGCGTCCTGGCCGGCCTGGAAATCCCATGGCGTCGCCAGCAAGGCCAGCGCCCGCACCTCTCCTGGGTTACGCTGCGCCAGCGCCAGGGCGAGATCGCCACCCATGCAGTAACCGATCAATGCCGCGCGCCCGCCGCCGGCCTCAAGCGCGAAATCGAATGCGCCCTGAAGCGGGCCGGTGACGTATTGGGTGAGATCGAAGTCGCGCTCGGCCGCGCCGGGCGTGCCCCAGTCGACCAACAAGGGCCGAAACCCGTGTCCAGCCAGATGGCGCATCAGGCTGCGTTCCTCGGTCAGGTCGAGCACGTAGCCGCGATTGACCAGCGATGGGATCACCAGCACCGGCGTCGCGTCGTTGCCCGCGCCGTAGTCCAGCAGCCGGGTCGAACCCGATTGCCAGGCGACCGGCGGTGCCGGCGGGCGCGGCGCCGGCAATGCAACCTGATAGCGCCGGATACCGTCCATGAAGGCGTCGAAACGGCGGCAGGCCTCAACGCGGACCGCCTCGGCGAAGGCCTCAGGCTTTGTTGTCCGCACCTGTGTTGTCAGAGCGTCGAGGGATCTTCGCAAGCTCGGATTCCAGGCGAGCGATCCGTTCCTCAGCAGCGGCAAGGCGCCGAGCGAGCTCGTCAATTGCAGCGCCTGCGCCGCCAGGTGCAGCATCAGCGGCCGCGGTAGCGCCTGGCGCGCTTCCGGCGCCGGAGGGGTTTCCGCCGTCATTGACCGAACCCTGCGCCGCCGAGGCCTGGCGTGCCGCATCCGCGAAGGCCTGGGCACCGGCGCCCACCATCGCCATGGTGCCGGCCATCGCCTTGGCCGTATCCGCATCGCCGGCCATCGCCGCGAGTTGCGCCTGCCACATGTCGAGATACTGCTTGGCCATATCCTCGAGATTGGGCGGCGCCGGATCGGTCGGTTGCTCTGGTTCGGACATAACGGTCGGCCTCCTGGGGCTGCGGTACGCGAGCGTACCGGGTTCCGGATTGCATCGGGCGGCGCCGTCGCCGGCCCGCTTTCGGGCTCTTCATGCTGCACCCCTTAAGCTGCATTCCGAGAACATATCATTGCAGTGCAGCATATTACGCTGTAATGATGGTGGACGCAAAACACCAAGGATTCAAAACATGGTGGAAG
>JAYOXJ010000127.1:2129-9271 GCA_038152725.1 Rhodospirillaceae bacterium | reverse complement strand
CGGTCATGGCCATGCCCGCACTACCGCCGGCGGAGAGCGCGCTGCCGGCGTTGAAGCCGTACCAGCCGACCCACAGCATGGCGGCACCCGTCATGGTCATGCCGGGGCTGTGCGGTGGGCGCAGATGCGACGGAAAGCCCTTGCGGTTGCCGAGCAGCTTGACCACGACCAAAGCCGAGGTGCCGGCGGTGGCATGCACGACGAGACCGCCGGCGAAATCCATGACGCCCATCTTGGCGAGCCAGCCGCCGCCCCAAACCCAATGGCAGACCGGCGCGTAGACGACGATCAGCCAGAGCCCGCTGAACAGCAGCACCGCCGGGAAACGCATGCGCTCCGGATAGGCGCCGACGATCAGGCCGGGCGTGATGATGGCGAAGGTCATCTGGAACATGAAGAACACCGTCTCCGGAATATCGCCGGAAAGCGTCTTGGAGCCGACGCCGGTAAGGAACGCCTTGGAGAGATCGCCGATCCAGGCATTGAGGGTGCCGCCGTCGCCGAAGGCGAGCGAGTAGACACCCGCTAGCCAGAGCACCGAGGCCAGGCAGGCGATGGCAAAGCAGTGCATCATCACCGAGAGCAGGTTCTTTGCCTGCACCAGCCCGCCGTAGAACAGCGCCAGGCCGGGCAGGGTCATGAACAGCACCAGCGCGGTGGAGGTCAGCAACCACGCCGTATTGGCGCCGTTGATGGTGGCGTCGGCAGCCTCGGCGGCCGCCGGTACCAGAAGGGTAACGGCCAGGATCGATGGGCCGAGCAACTTCAAATTCGAAATGGTTTTCATGAGCCTTGTTCCCCTTGATCGACACGCGACAGGGAACGCGGCAGCTTGTGCTCGCTTAAAAAATAGGCACAATTTTTAAATTCCGGTCAATTGAAAGGCAAAATGCCCGCCAAAAGACCGAAATATCCCCTGTCGAAGAGGTAAGCAGCAAGATCGGGGCCAATTTTTCGGGAAACGAGGCAACCAATTGCGGTAATGCCGTTACCAATTCCAAACGGCAGCGTAAGGTTGTTGTTATTCGTTTCTTTTAGCCTATTCGGCTATGCTGGGGCGTTATGGGAGGGCGACCATGAATCAGCACGCGACGCCAGCACTCGGCCGTGCACGTTACGCCGTGGCTGTTTTTTGTGCGCTTCTGCTCGCCCATCACGCGGCGCAGGCATCGGCGGTGATGGAGCGTCTCGGGCTCGTCGACGTCTTCATGGTGTCGAATTCCGACAGCGGTAAATGTCTTTCGAAGTCGGGCGGCGCCAACCTTGGCCAGCAGTTCCACGGTTGGCGCTGCAACACCAAGAGCCCGCTGCAGAAATTCACGCTGCTGGAGCGCGAGCGCGGCCTCTATCTGATTCGCACCGAAACCGGTCAGCTCTGCCTCGACGTTTCGGGCAGCGCCATGAAAAACGGCGCGCCGGTGGTGCAGTGGGGCTGCACCGGTGCGGCCAACCAGTTGTGGGAAATCATCCCGGACGGTGGTTCCAAGCGTTTCCTGCTGCGCGTACGTCATTCCGGGCGCTGCCTCAATCTAGACAAGGCGGGCGAAAAAGTTTCCACCTTCGTGCAGCGCGACTGCGCGCGCGGCAGCAAGTCGCAAACCTTCGAAACCGTGAAGTAGCCGGGCCCAGGGCCGCCGGCGCTCAGCCGATCAACGCCTTCGCGTGATGGCGGAGGTGATCTTCCATGAACGTCGCCATCAGGTAGTAGCTGTGGTCGTAGCCCTCCTGCATGCGCAGTTCGACCGGCTGGCCGGCGTCACTGCAGGCCGCCTCGAACAGCCAGGGCTTCAGTTGTCCTTCCAGGAAGCCGTCGGCGGTGCCCTGGTCGATGAGAATGTTGCCGTCGAAGGTTTTGCCGGCCTTGATCAGTTCGGTCGCGTCGTAGGGCCGCCAGGTCTCGCGGTCGGCGCCGAGATAACCCGTTAGCGCCTTTTCGCCCCAGGGGCACTGCATGGGGGCGACGATCGGTGCGAAGGCCGAGAGCGAGCGGTAGAGGCCAGGGTTCTTGAGCGCGATGGTCAGTGCGCCATGGCCGCCCATGGAATGGCCGAAAATCCCAGCGCGGCCGATGTCCACGTTAAAGTTCTCGGCGATCAACGCCGGCAGTTCGGCGGTAACGTAGCTGTACATGCGGTACATGCCGGACCAGGGCGTGGCGGTGGCGTCGACGTAGAAGCCGGCACCCGTGCCGAAGTCATAGGCGTCGTCCTCGCCGGGATAGCCGGCACCGCGCGGGCTGGTGTCGGGGCAGCAGACGGCGATACCCAGTTCGGCGGCCAACCGCTGGAAGCCGCCCTTGGTGGTGACGTTCTCCTGGGTGCAGGTAAGGCCGGAGAGATAATAGAGCACCGGCACTTTCGCGGTTTCCGCCCGCGGCGGCAGAAACAGCGAAAACGTCATGTCGCAGCGGGTCTCCCGCGCCGCGTGCTTGTAGACGCCCTGGCGTCCACCAAAGGCTTTTTGGTCGGAGACGGTTTCGACGGTCATCGGCTCAGTAGACGACGACGGAACGGATGCTCTCGCCCTTGTGCATGAGATCGAAGGCGTCGTTGATGTCTTCCAGCGGCATGGTGTGGGTGATCAGGTCGTCGATGTTGATCTTCCCTTCCATGTACCAGTCGACGATCTTCGGCACGTCGGTGCGGCCCTTGGCACCACCGAAGGCGGTACCGCGCCAGACCCGGCCGGTGACCAACTGGAACGGTCGGGTGGAGATTTCCTGTCCGGCGCCGGCAACGCCGATGATGGTGCTCTCGCCCCAACCCTTGTGGCAGCATTCCAGCGCCTGACGCATAGTGTTGACGTTGCCGATGCACTCGAACGAATGGTCGGCGCCGCCGTTGGTCAGTTCGACCAGATACGGCACGAGGTCGCCCTTGACCTCCTTCGGGTTGACGAAGTCGGTCATGCCGAACTTGGTGGCCAGTTCCTTGCGCGCCGGGTTGATGTCGACGCCGACGATCTTGTCGGCGCCCACCAGCCGGGCACCCTGGATGACATTGAGGCCGATTCCGCCCAGGCCGAAGACGATGACGTTGTCGCCCGGCCGCACCTTGGCCGTGTTGATGACCGCGCCGACGCCGGTGGTGACGCCGCAACCGATGTAGCAGACCTTATCGAAGGGCGCGTCTTCCCTGATCTTGGCCAGCGCGATTTCCGGCAGCACGGTGAAGTTGGAGAAGGTCGAGCAGCCCATGTAGTGGTAGACCGTCTCGCCGCCGATCGAGAAGCGGGAGGTTCCATCCGGCATCAGGCCCTGGCCTTGGGTGGTGCGGATTGCCTGGCAGAGGTTGGTGCGGCCCGACGTGCAATAGTCGCACTGGCGGCATTCCGGCGTGTAGAGCGGAATGACGTGGTCGCCCTTCTTCAGCGAAGTGACGCCGGGGCCGACGTCGACGACGATGCCGGCGCCCTCGTGGCCGAGAATGGCGGGGAAGATTCCCTCTGGGTCATCGCCGGAACGGGTGAATTCGTCGGTGTGGCAGATGCCGGTGGCCTTGACCTCGACCAAAACCTCGCCCGCGCGCGGGCCTTCCAGTTGCACTGTTTCGATCTTCAACGGTTCACCGGCTTTGAACGCGACGGCGGCTTTGGTATCCATACGTCTTTCTCCCTTGGTCTTGCATCTTTGCTGTCGCCAGAACGGTGACTTTAGACTCGAATGCCGAACGAATACAACCGCACCCCGGCATCGGAAATAGTTGTCGGTGGCCGCGAAATGCTCGACCCTAAGGTCATGCGGCGAATTTTCGTCAATCTGTTGCTGGTGCTGGCTGCGCTAGCCGTCGGCGCGGCGCTGATCGAGGTCGGCACGCGACTCGTCATCGGCCTGCCCAAGCCCTATCCGCTGAAGCCCAATTCGTACGTCTTCGACCGGCGCGGCTTTTGGACCGTGCGGCCGGGCTTGAACGATGCCTTCGACAACGACGTCGACTTCCGGAATGCCGCCGTCAACGTCGGCCCCTTGGGCGCGCGACGGACTGCCTGCACCGAGAATGGTTCGGCGCCGGCTGTCCGGCTGTTCCTGATCGGCGACAGCCAGACCTTCGGCTGGGGCCTTGCTGATGCAGAGACCTGGGCATCCGGCTTGCAATGTGCGCTTTCGAAGGCACGCCCTGGGGCGTTTCGGGTCTACAATTTTGGAGTGCCGGGAACCCAGGTCGACCAGTACTGGTCGCGCGCCGCTGCCCAGGTAGCGCCAGCCGTGCGCCCTGGCGACGTCGTCGTGGTATCGGTGACCTGGAACGACCTCGTCACATTCTACGCCGGCAAGGCTTTCGTCGATAGGGCTGTTGCCGATGCCGCTTCGGTCACCGGCGCGGCCGGCGGTTTGGAACTGCAACTGGCTGAACCGCTCCGCTATCTCGACCCGCCGACTTGGCGCTATCGCGTCTACGAGGATTACGGGCTGTTCGTGCCATCGATCGAATCGGCCAAGGCGTTCGGCGAAAGCATGGTCCACGTGTCGGCGGCGTTCGGCTTGTTGTGGAACCGTGCGCGGTTGCTTTACTACCGGCTGCGGCCCGCCGACAGTTTCGCCAAGAAGGTCGACGCCGACGCCTTCGAGCACAATTTCCGGACACTCAAGGCCATCGCCGCGGTACTCGAGCGCCGTGGTGCGCGGGTCATCGTGCAACTTCTGCCGAACCGCCTGTTTTTCGACGACTTTTACTACGCGTCCTACTCCAAGAACGGCGTTGCCTTTCCGGCCAGGGACTACATGGGCCACATCGCCGAGCCCTACTGCCGCGATCTCGACCTCGCCTGCGTCAACCGGTTCGCCGATTTGCTGACCGCCCAGCGCGATGCCCACACCTTCGCCGTCGACGGCCACTACAACGCTGCCGGCGCCGCGCGGGTGGCGGCGGCGCTCGGCCAGGACGTGCTGATGGCGGCGCCGAAGTGATCAGGTCAACGCAGTGACGAAGCGCGTTTCGAGATAGGCGTCGAGCGCTTCCGAGCCGCCCTCGGTGCCGTAGCCCGAGTCCTGAATGCCGCCGAACGGCACCTCCGGCAGCGCCAGGCCGACGTGGTTGACGGTCAGCATGCCGCTTTCGACTTCGCGGCCGATGCGGCTGAGGGTATTGGCCGAACGGGTGAAGGCGTAGGCGGCGAGGCCGAAGGGCAGGCGGTTGGCCTCTTGAATCGCGTCGTCGTAGGTCTTGAAGCGGTTGACCAGGGCGACCGGGCCGAACGGCTCGTCGTTCATGGCCTTGGCCGTCGCGGGCACGTCGGTAAGCACGGTCGGCTGGAAGAAGTAACCCTTGTTACCGACGCGTTCGCCGCCGGTGGCGACGCTGGCCCCCTTGCTGGTGGCGTCGGTGATCATCGCCTCGATGGCGGGGATGCGGCGCTCGTTGGCGAGCGGGCCCATCTCGGTCGCGGCATCGAGACCGTTTCCGATTTTTGTCTTGGCCATGGCGGCGATGAAGCCGTCGAGGAACTGGTCGGCGACGCCTTCCTGTACCAGGAAGCGCGTCGGCGAGACGCAGACCTGGCCGGCATTGCGGAGCTTGGTCGGCACGATGACCTTGATGGCCTGCTCGATATCGGCGTCGTCGAAGATCAGCACTGGGGCATGGCCGCCGAGTTCCATGGTGGCGCGCTTCATGTACTGTCCGGCCAACGCCGCCAGATGCTTGCCGACCGGGGTCGAGCCGGTGAACGAGATCTTGCGGATGGTCGGGTGCGGGATCAGGTATTCGGAGATTTCCGCCGGCACGCCGTAGACAAGGTTGACCACGCCGTCGGGAACGCCGGCGTCCTGGAAGGCGCGGATCAACTCGGCCGGCGAGGCCGGCGTCTCTTCCGGTGCCTTGATGATGATCGAGCAGCCGGTCGCGAGCGCAGCGGAGAGCTTGCGGACGATCTGATTGACCGGGAAGTTCCACGGCGTGAACGCGGCGACGGGACCGACCGGGAGTTTCAGCGTCATCTGCGTCACCGCGCCGGCACGGGCCGGGATGACCTGGCCGTAGGTACGCCGCGCTTCTTCCGCGAACCAGTCGATGGTGTCGGCGGCGACGGCGATCTCCATGCCGGCTTGCACCAGCGGCTTGCCGTTTTCGCGGGTCATCAGCCAGGCGATCGAGTCCTTGCGCTCGCGCAGGATATCGGCGGCCTTTCGCATCAGCTTGTAGCGTTCGAACGCAGGCGTGTCGCGCCAGACCTTGAAGCCCTTGGCCGCCGCTTCCAGCGCCGCGTCGAGATCCGGGCGGGTGGCGTGGGCGAGGCGGCCGATCTCTTCTTCGGTGGCGGGGTCGATGATCGCCATGGTCTTGCCTTCGGCGGCGTCGCGCCACTGGCCGTCGATGAAGAGCTTAACGTCAGGGTAGTTGGGCATGGGGGCTTCTCCCGCTTTCTGGCTTTCCTTGGTGAGGTGCGCACTCTCCCGCAACTGCCCATGCGGTGCAAGCCCAGGGGCGGAAAAACTGTTGCGCTTGGCCGGTACAGTGCCGCTGGCCTTGCCCCGTGTCATTGGCGGGTGCAGGCTACGATATGGAACCGAGGTGTAATCGGCGATGAACGCAACCGATCACAAGCACGACGGGCATCTGGGCGCCGCCTACGAGGCCAAGGGCACCGAAGAGGTCGCGGCTGTCTATGACGGCTGGGCCGAATCCTACGATGCCGAGATGGCGCGCGCCGGCTACCTTCATCCGGCCGTCGGCCTGGCGATGCTGGCGCGCTTCGCACCCGAACGCGCCGGGCCGGTGCTGGATGCCGGCTGCGGCACCGGGTTGATGGGCGACTGGCTGAACCTGCTGGGATTTCGGCCCGTCGTCGGGCTCGATCTTTCGGCCGGAATGCTCGCCATTGCGCAATGCCGCGGCTGCTACGAAGAACTTCACCGATTGGCGCTCGGCGAACCGTTGCCGTTCGCCGACGGCGGGTTCGCCAACGTCATCTCCATCGGCGTCTTCACCACCGGTCACGTCGGCGCCGAAGGCCTGCCGGAACTGGCGCGCGTGCTGAGACCGGGCGGCGCGATGGTGCTGACGGTGAAGACGACGCTCTGGGAGGGTGCGATCCGGCCGGCGCTCGAGGGCGATGGCAGGCTCTCGATCCTCGACGTGACGGCGCCTTATGTCTCCATGCCGGGCGAGCAGGGGACGTTGCCCTCTGTCGCGGTGGCGGTGCGC
>JAYOXJ010000127.1:0-2119 GCA_038152725.1 Rhodospirillaceae bacterium | reverse complement strand
ATATCCAACCGTTCCGGTGCCGGCATACTCCAGGATTTCGGTTTCAAGTCGCTCGGGCCGTCCATGAAATCGGGGCGTGCGATGGGGGGCACCTAGCGGCCCTTGAACGCGGGCTTGCGCTTTTCGGCGAAGGCGCGCTGGCCCTCGATGAAGTCGTCGCTGGCATTGCACTCTGCGACGACGCGCCGGCAAAGCTCTAGATTGCGTTCGCTTGCGTCCTTTACCGCCTCGTTGACGACCAGTTTGGCGGCTTTCACCGAAAGCGGCGCGTTGGCAGCGATCTCGCGGGCGTATTCGGCGACGGTGGCATCCAGTTCCGCGGCCGGCACCGCGCGGTTGATCAGCCCCCAGCGAAGCGCGTCGGCGGCGGCGAAACGCCGGCCGGTGACGAGGATTTCCTTGGCCGCCTTGGCGCCGCAGGCGGCGGTCAGGAGCGATACGTCGGCGAGCTTGTAGCCGAGCCCGAGCCGGGCCGGTGTCACCGCGAAAGTCGCACCCTCCTCGGCGATCTGGAGATCGCAGAGCAGCGCCACTTCGAGGCCGCCGCCGATGCAGGTGCCGGCAATGCGGGCAATCGTCGGTTTCGGCAGGTTCTTGAGCGCGTGATAGGCCCGCGTCGTGACCTCGTCGTAGCGCGCTACCCCGGCGGCGTCGGCGCGCAGCGTCTTGAACTCGGAGATGTCGTTGCCGGCGCAGAAACAGGCCTCGCCGGCACCCCGTACAACGACCACGCGCACGGCCGGCTCATCTGCCCAGGCCTCGAACACCTCGCCCATGCGCCGCCACATGGCGAGCGACATGGCATTGCGTTTCTCGGCGCGGTCGATGGTGAAAAGACCGATACCGTCAGCGATTTCGGCTCGGATCAGGGTGTCGGCGTCGTCCACGTGAGCCTCCGGTATTGGTCGGGGCACTTTAGCGGTGCCGTGCCGGGTTGGGAAGGGACGGCACTTGCGGCTTTTCAAGCCTTGGCATCTGTGGAAACCTTGGCGCCACAGCCTCCCGAAAAGGGAGCAGGAACGATTGATATTTCCGATTTTCGCAAAGGGAGAGTTTATTATGAAGACCATTAGGATTTTGACTGCCGTCGCCGCGATCGCGACGGTCACGGCCGCCGGCAGTGCCGACGCCCAAGAGAAGATGCAGTTCTTCCGCATCGCGTCGGGCAGCGCGGGCGGCACCTACTTCCCCATGGCCGGCCTTCTGGCGCAGGTGGTATCCAACCCCCCGGGTGCGCGGCCCTGTGACAAGGGCGGCAACTGCGGCATGCCCGGGCTCGTCGCCATCGGTCAGGCCGCCAACGGCTCCGTCGCCAACGTCAACGCACTCAAGTCCGACCAGGTCGAGTCTGGCTTCGCGCAGTCCGACGTGACCTCCTGGGCTTACAACGCGCAGGGTCCGTTCGAGGGAAATTGCCATGGGCCTGCCGGCGTCGGGCGCGCTGGTCGGCGCCCGTCTCGTGGTCGAGTCCTATGGTCTCGAAGAGAAGAAGGACTTCGGCGCCGAGTACGTGGCGTCGAAGACCGCTTCCGACATGATCCGCGACGGCCACCTGGATGCCTTCATGACGGTGACCGGCTACCCGAACGCCTCGGTCACGGAAATGTCCTCCACCCAGGGCGCCTTGCTGGTCGCGGTCGAGGGTGCGGCGCGCGACAAGCTGATCAAGAAGGCGCCGTTCTACTCCGCCGACGTTATCCCGGGCGGCACCTACAAGGGCAACGACGCCGACACGCAGACCGTCACCGTCAGCGCGCTTTGGGTGTCGCGTTCGAACCTGCCGGAAGATCTGCACTACGGCGTCGTCAAGGGGCTGTTCGGCAACAAGCGTGCCGAGAAGATCCTGACCAACGGGCACGCCCGCGGCAAGTCGATCAACATCAAGAACGCCTTCAAGGGCGTGCCGATCCCGCTCTGCGCGGGTGCCGAGAAGTACTACAAGGAAATCGGCGCGCGCTAAGCGCTGTCTGTTGCGATAGGCCGGGAACCCGTGCGGGTTCCCGGCCTTGCGCATTGTGCCGTCCGGGCTGGGGGAGCGCTGAGCCATGGCTGAGATCGACTACAAGAAGGCCGAGGAATTCGAGGAGCGTTACGATCCTGAAATGCAGTTTCGCCCGAC
>JAYOXJ010000126.1:6108-9306 GCA_038152725.1 Rhodospirillaceae bacterium | reverse complement strand
GGCCAAGTTCCTGGCCAAGCGCTGGAAAGCACCGCCCCCGGCGCCGGAACTCGATGAGCCGCCGGTGGAGGCGCCGGATACGATCCCGGAGCAGCCCGCCGGCGAATGGGCGTCGGCGGAGAGCGCGGCTTATCCGGTCTGGGTATCGGTGGCGGCGCTCGGCGCCGTCGCACTACTTGTGCCGCTGACGGTGCTCTACGGCAAGGCCATCGCGGGATCGCCATCCTGGTCGCGGTCGGCATGTTTCGGGCGTCCGGCGCCATGGACATGATCGTGCAGCCGCTGGGTGCGATCACCGGGCTCGTCGGACTGCCGGCGGAGGCGTTGCCGATGGCGCTGCTCAGGCCGCTCTCGGGCTCGGGTGCATATGGCATCATGGCCTCGATCATCCAAGACCCGGCGGTCGGGCCGGACAGCTACGTCGGCTATCTGGTTTCGACCATCCAGGGTTCGACCGAGACCACCTTCTACGTGCTGGCGGTCTATTTCGGCGCCGTCGGCATACGCCGGCTCCGCCATACGCTGGCCGCCGCCTTGATGGCCGACGCCGCCGGCGTCGCGGCCGCTGTGTTCATCGTGCAGATGCTCTATGGTTGAGCTCTCGTCGCGTGGTTCGGCCGCACCGCTTCGCGCCATCGTCTGCATGATCGGCGGTTCCGCCCTGGTCACCGCCAACGACGCGCTGACCAAGTTGTTGACCGGCGGTTATCCGGTCGGGCAGGTGATGGCGCTCCGTGGACTGTTCATCATGGTGCCGATCGTCTTTCTGGTGTGGCGCGCTGGCGGTATCGCCGTTCTACGGACGCGCAATCCCAAGGGTCACTTGCTGCGTGTCTGCTGTGTGCTCGCCGGCACCATCCTGTTCCTCAACGCGATCCGCTACCTGCCGCTGGCCGAGGCGGTGGCGATCTCGTTTTCGGGACCGCTGTTCACCACGGCACTGGCGACGCCGCTCTTGGGCGAGCGCGTCGGCTGGCGGCGGTGGATGGCTGTGCTCGCCGGATTTGCCGGTGTCGCGATCATCTTTCAGCCGGGCAGCGCGGTCATGCAGTGGGCGTCTCTGCTGGCACTGGCCGGCGGTCTGACCGGCGCGCTCCGAGACATCCTGACCCGGCATATGCACGCTGGCGAAACCTCGGAAGCGCTGCTCGCCTACACGTCCTTTGGCGTCATGATCTGCGGTTTCGCCTCGGTTCCGATTTTCGGTTGGAACGAAGTGACGGTCCGCGACTGGGGGCTCTTTGCCTTGAACGGGCTGGTCATCGGCGGTGCCCACTTCCTGCTGATCGAGGCGTTCCGGTATGGCGAAGCGGCGCTGGTGGCGCCGTTTAAGTATTCGACCGTGCTGTGGGCGACACTATACGGATTCCTGTTCTTCGGCGACCTGCCCGAACGCTCGACACTGATCGGCGCAGGCGTGGTCGTGGCCAGCGGCCTCTACATCCTGCACCGCGAGCGGCGCCGGCGCGAAGGCGACGCCGACGATTGACCCTGGTGATTAGAACGCGAAGCGGAGACCGGCGCGGACCTCGTGCGCCATCATGGGGTCGTAGACGGCACCGCCGCTCTCCTGCTTGAATTTGCCCAAACCGATGAAACGATAGCCTAAATCGACCATGGTGCCGGCCATCCCGGTGTCGATGGTGAGACCGAGCATGCCGGCCCAGGCCAAGCTGTTGGTGTCGGCACCGTTTTCGGCGTTGCCGCCGGACTGGTCCTTGGTCTGTAGCCGGGCCAAGCCAACACCGGCGCCGATATAGGGCGTGACAGCGCCGAACTTGTCGATGTCCCAGTAGCCATTGAACATCACCGTCCAGCCGCCGACCTTTGAGGTCACCGCCGTGCCGCCGGCGAGAGTTGCGCGGACATCGGCATCCGATCGGTAGTCGACGGTCACGTCGGCGCGCACGCTTGTGTTGAAGCGATAGCCGATACCGAAGCCAATATAGGGCGCGTTATCGACGCTTACGGAACTCATGGCGCCGGCACTGGTGGTGCCGTCGGGAGCAATGGTGAAGCTGTAACCGATGTCGGCGCGGAGATAGAGGTCGTCGTCCACGTAGCCGAACTTTTTCGGCGTCGGTTTGGTCGCGGCCGCCGGCATCGCCTTGGCCGGCATCTTGTCGGCGTCGCCCGCCGACTTCGTCGGCATGGAAGGCGCGGACCTCGGTTCCGCCTTCCTCATGCCCTCGGCTGGCACCATGTTCTGGTTGGCCTTCTTGAGCTGTTCGGGCTTGGCCTTGTCGGACTCGTCAGCGCCGGCCAACTCGACGATGAGTTGAAAGGGTTCCGCGGGCGCGGCTGCGCGCGCCGAAGCGATTGGAGTTGCCCAGGCTTGGATTAGGATCCCAGAGACCGCGCCCAGAGCGGCCATATCCTTCATACGCATCGACTATTCCCTGATCTGGTGACCGTTACCGGCCGTTATCTCCCTGGGAATAGCAAATTATGGTAAATATAGTATTAAATTCGGAATGAAATCACAAGATAATGTGACTAATCCGACATTTATTTCGATTTGTAGATATCCTTGGGCAGCGCCTTGGCGAGCGCGTCGCGCGCCGTCTGCGCCTTTTCATGGCCCTGGTTGGCGGCGCGGTCGATCCAGGTATAGGCCTGCAGATCATCCTTGGCCACCCCCTTGCCCTCGTAATAGAGGAAGCCAAGGTTGTACTGGGCGGCGGCGTGGCCCTGTTCGGCGGCCTCGCGGAACCACTTGGCGGCAGTGGCGAAATCCTTGCCGGTGCCCTGGCCGAGGTAGGCCATGATGCCGAGATTGTACTGCGCGCCGGCATGGCCCTTGGCGGCCGCCTTCTCGAACCATTCGGCGGCCTTGCGGAAATCCTTGGGTACCCCTTCGCCCTTGTAGAAGGCGAGGCCCTTCTTGTGGTCGGCGGTACCGTCGTCGCCGGTGGCGGAAGCGGTCTCCTTCATCGGCATCGGCTGTGAAGGGGCCGCGGGTTTGGCGGCAGGCTTGGCTTCCGGCTTCGGCTGCGGTTTGGGTTCGGGCTTTGCCACGGGTTTGGGTTCAGGCTTAGGCGCCGGCTTGGCCTCGGGCTTGGGTTCGGGTGTCGGCGGCGGTGGCGGCGGCGGCGCCATGTTCTGGGCGGAAGTCTGCTGCGCCGGTTCAGCCGGCGGCGGCGTATCCTTTTGCATCGCTTCGGCGGCCGGCTTTTCCGCCATGGCTTGCTGTTGCCT
>JAYOXJ010000126.1:0-6098 GCA_038152725.1 Rhodospirillaceae bacterium | reverse complement strand
CCGCTTCGGCCGCTGCCGTTTTCAGGGTCGGCTGCTTAGCTGCCGCTTCCACGGCGGCGGGCGCACCCTTGCCGAATTGATTGCGTAACGCTTCCGGCAGGTCGATTACCGCTCTCGATGCGCTGTTGTCGTCGCTGTCGCCGGTCAGTCCCCACCAGATCGATTTCGCGCTATAGATGGCATTGTCGAAGCCATGCTTGATGGCGTCGTTGGCGGCATGCTTGGCATGCACCGCCTTGTCGCCGAGCGGACCGGTGACCGAGCGCAACACAGAGTCGGGCAGCAGCAGCCCGGCCACGGCGGTACCGGTGACCAGCACGACAAGCACGGCGGCGACGATTTTGAGTGCGGTCTTCAAACCCGTTTCATCCGTTCGAACAGAGCAGCGCCAGGCGAATCGGCCTCATTATACCCGACCGCGCGGCAAGCCAAACCGACAATACCATGGGGCTTTACAGTTAACGATTGGTTGAAAGCCGGCGTTGTGGGCCGTGGGTCAGGCGTATCGGCAGGTGGCGACGGCGCTGGCAACTAGGTTTTCGTCCTCGTCGAAAACCTCGGCCGCGGCGAAAAAGATGCGCCGGCCGCCGCCGGTCTTGCGGCCGACCGCCTTCAGGCGGCATTCCTTGGCGGGCGCAATGAAGTTGGTGGTCATCGAGACGGTCGCGGTGCGGCGGATAGCGCCGGTCTCGGGGTCGAGGGCGCCTGCCCGGGTGCAGGCGGCGTCCAAGAGAGTCATTAGCACGCCGCCGTGGGCGCTGCCGTGGCGGTTGCCGTGATGGTCCCCGAGGTCGATGGTCAATTCGGCGTGGCCGGCCCCCCAGTCGATGATGTCGTAGCCGATCAGCTTCTGAAAGCCGCCGGGCGCGACCGCCAGTGGGTCGGTGATGTCGTCGTCGCTCATATTCTTATCTTCGCCCCGTCAGACTGCGGCCGATGATTTCCTTCATGATCTCGGACGAGCCGCCCGCGATGCGCGCGAAGCGATTGTCGGCCCAGGCGCGCGCGATTGGATACTCCCACATGTAACCGTAGCCGCCAAACAATTGCAGGCATTCGTCGAGCGTACGCGACATGATCTCCGATGAACGCAGCTTGGCGATGGCGGCGTCTTCGGCGGTTAGTTCGCCCTTCATCAGCAGTTCGATGCATTTGTCGACGAAGACCTGCAGCATGACCGCGTCGGCGTGTAGTTCGGCAAGCTTGAAGCGCGTGTTCTGGAATTCGGCGATGGCGCGGCCGAAGGCCTTGCGCTCGGCGGTGTAGTCGATGGTCCACTGGATCGCGGCGAGCGTCGTCGCGGTGCAGCGGATGGCGACGATCAGGCGTTCCTGCGGCAGTTGTTCCACCAATTGCACGAAGCCGCGGCCTTCCTGGCCGAGCAGGTTCTCCGGCGGCACGCGGACATGGTCGAAGAAGAGCTCGGACGTATCCTGGGCATGCCAGCCGATCTTCTCGAGGTTGCGGCCGCGCTCGAAGCCCTCGCGGCCGCGCTCGACGACGACCAGGCTGATGCCCTTGGCGCCCTCCTTGGGGTCGGTCTTGCAGGCCACGATCACCAGGTCCGCCATCTGGCCGTTGGTGATGAACACCTTCTGGCCAGTGATGACCAGTTCGTTGCCGTCGCGGACGGCCTGCGTCTTGATGCCCTGCAGGTCCGAGCCGGCACCCGGTTCGGTCATGGCGATGGCACCGATGGTCTCGCCGCTCACCATCTTGGGCAGCCAGCGGTGCTTCTGGTCCTCGGTGCCGTACTGGATGATGTAGGGCACGACGATCTCGGAATGGAGATGGAAGCCGGGACCGGTATATCCGGACGACGCCAGTTCCTCCAAGAGGATGGTGGTGTAGAGGAAATCGGCGCCCGGCCCGCCGTATTCCTCGGGCACCGAACAGCCGAGAAAGCCCTGCGCGCCGGCGGCCAGCCAGGCCTCGCGGCTGACCTGCCCGTCCTTCTCCCATTGCGCGTGGTGCGGCGCGATTTCCTTGTCGATGAAGCGCTTTACGGACTCGCGAAAGAGCTCGTGCTCCTCGCCGAAGATCGTTCTCGAGATCATCGCTTTCCCCCTCCCGAAGGGATTCGACATTTTGTTCGCATACGTATAATAATGGCACGAACTAAATATCACAAGCGGCCGGCGTGGGCGTCCGGCCTGATCCAGGGGAGGAACGAAGATGGCCGACGGCAGCATGCTTGCGGGCAAGGTGGCGCTGGTGACCGGCGCGGGGCGCGGGGTCGGCGCCGAGATCGCCAAGATGATGGCGTCGCGCGGTGCCAAGGTGATCGTCAACGACTTGGGCGGCTCCGCCGATGGCGAGGGTGCGGACAACGTGCCGGCGCTGGAGACTGTGAAGGCGATCCGCGACGCCGGCGGCGAGGCCGAAGCCAATTTCGACTCGGTCTCCGACTTCAAGGCCGCCGCGCGCATGGTCGAACAGGCGGTCGACACCTTCGGGCGCATCGACATCGTCGTCAACAACGCCGGCATCCTGCGCGACGTCATCTTCCACAAGATGACCGAGGACGATTGGGACGCGGTCATCGACGTGCATCTGAAGGGCAGCTTCAACACGTCCCGCGCCGCGGCGACGCACTTCCGCGAGCAGCAGTCCGGCGCCTTCGTGCACATGACCTCGACGTCCGGGCTGATCGGCAACTTCGGCCAGGCTAACTACATGGCGGCCAAGCTCGGCATCGTCGGACTGTCGAAATCGCTGGCGCTAGACATGTCGCGCTTCAATGTCCGTTCCAACTGCATCTCGCCGTTCGCCTGGAGCCGTATGATCGGCACCATCCCCATAAGCGACGAGACCCAGAAGGCCCGCGTCGAGTAGCTGAGGGCGATGTCGCGCGACACGAGCGCCGTGGTCGCCACCGCGCTCTGCGCTGACACCGCCTTCAACGTCACCGGCCAGATCTTCGCCGTGCGCAACAACGAGATCTTCCTGATGAGCCAGCACCGCCCGCTGCGCGGCATGCAGGAGGGCGCGGGCTGGTCGCCGGAAAGCGTCATCGAGCATGCCTTCCCCGCGCTGTCTTCGATGTTCTATCCGCTCGACCGTTCGCAGGACATCTTCAGCTGGGACCCGGTCTGAGATGGCGATCGATCCGCAGAAGCTGCTCAACTGGCCGTTCCCCGAGGTCGAGCAGAAAATCACCCACCGCGACGCCATCATCTATGCGCTCGGCGTCGGCCTCGGCGCCGACCCCATGGACGAGGGGCAGTTGCGGTTCGTCTTCGAGGAGCGCGACTTCGAGGTGCTGCCGACCATGGCCGCCGTTCTGTGCACGCCGGGTTTCTGGGCGCGCGAGCCCGGCACCGGGTTGGACTGGAAGAAGATCCTGCACGGCGAGATGGGCATCTATTTGCACGACGTGCTGCCGGCGGAGGCGACGCTGGTCGCCACCAACCGTGTCGTCGACATCATCGACAAGGGGGCTGGCAAGGGCGCGCTGCTCTACCAGGAGCGCGTCGTCACCGAGAAGGGCTCGGGCCGCAAGCTGGCGACCCTGACGTCGACCACCTTCGCGCGCGGCGACGGCGGGTTCGGCGGCCACGCCGGCCCGCAGCCGGAACCGCATGTGCTGCCCGAACGCGACCCCGATGCGGTCTGCGATCTCCCGACGCTGCCGCAGGCGGCGCTGATCTACCGCCTTTCCGGCGATCCGAACCCGCTGCACGCCGACCCGGAAGTGGCCAAGGCGGCCGGTTTCCATGCGCCGATCCTGCACGGGCTCTGCACCTTGGGCGTCGCCGGGCACGCCATTCTCAAGACCTGCTGCGGCTACGACGCGAAGCGCTTCAAGTTGATGAAGCTGCGGTTCTCGTCACCGGTCTTTCCCGGCGAGACCATCCGCACGGAGATGTGGATCGACGGCGAGGACGTGTCGTTCCGGGCGCGCGTGCTCGAACGCGACGTCGTGGTCCTGAATAACGGCTATGCCAAGGTAACGGGCTGAACGGCATGCGCGATCTCGACAACAGGATCGGCTTTCTGTTCCACGACGTGGCGCGGTTCCGGTCCATTGTCTACGACCACTTCATGCAACCGCACGGCCTGACCCGTGCGCAGTGGCAGGTGTTGGGCACGCTCTTTCGCAAGGACGGCCTGACCCAGCGCCAGCTCTGCGACCGCATGGATATGGGCGCGGTCTCCATGAGCGGCCTGATCGACCGTCTTGAGGCGCAGGGCTGGGCGGAGCGGCGCGAGGACCCCGAAGACCGCCGTGTCAAACGCGTCTGGCTGACCGACCGGGTGCGCGACATCCAGGACGCCATGGTCAAGCAGGCCAACGAACTCAACCGCATGTGCCTGAAAGGCTTGAGCCGCGAGCAGGTCGATCAGATGATCGAAATGCTGCAGGTGGTGCAGGCCAACCTCAAGGCCGCGGCCGACGAAATTCAAGACAGCAAGACGACGCAGGAGAACAGAAATGGGACCGCTTGACGGATTGAAGGTCGTGGAGATGGCCGGCCTCGGGCCGGGGCCGTTCTGCGCCATGATGCTGGGTGACATGGGCGCGGAAGTGGTGCGCATCGACCGCCCCGGCGCGACCACGGTCGATGGCGATCCCAACGCCAACATCAACAACCGCTCGCGCAAATCCGTGGCGCTCAACCTCAAATCGGAAGCCGGCCGGGACGCCGCGCTCAGGCTGATCTCGCAGGCCGACGCCCTGATAGAGGGCTTCCGTCCGGGTGTCATGGAGCGCTTGGGGCTGGGTCCGGATGTCTGTATGGAACGCAATCCGAAACTGATCTACGGGCGCATGACCGGCTGGGGCCAAACGGGACCGCTCGCCGATGCCGCCGGCCACGATATCAACTACCTCGCCATCACCGGCGCGCTTCATGCCATCGGCACCAAGGCGAGCGGTCCGGTGCCGCCCTTGAACATCGTCGCCGATTTCGGCGGCGGCGGCATGATGCTGCTGGTCGGCATCCTCGCCGCGGTGATCGAGGCCGGCAAGTCGGGCAAGGGTCAGGTCATCGATGCCGCCATGTCGGACGGCGTGCCGCTGCTGTTGGGCAGCGTCTACACCCGCATGGCGCAGAACTTCTGGAAGGACGAGCGCGAAGCCAACCAGCTCGACGGCGGTGCCTACTATTACGGCACCTACGAGACCAAGGACGGCAAGTGGATTTCCATCGGCCCGATCGAGCCGCAGTTCTACGCGCTGACGCTGAAGAAGCTCGGGCTCGAGGGCGATCCGCTGTTCGCCAAGCAGAACGACATCGCCGGCTGGCCCGCCGCCCGGGCGAAACTGCGCGACGTGTTCAAGACCAAGGCCCGCGCCGAATGGGATGCGCTCCTGGAAGGCACCGACGTCTGCTACGGCCCGGTGCTGTCCTTGAAGGAAGCGCCCAACCATCCGCACAACAAGGCGCGGGGCGCCTTCATCGAAATCGGCGGCCACATGCAGGGCGCGCCGGCGCCGCGGTTCAGCCGCACGCCGCAGGCGACACCGACGCCGCCGCCGGCACCGGGCCAGCACAACGACGAGGTGCTCGCCGGTTGGGGCTTCTCGGCCGCCGAGGTGGCGGCGCTAAAATCGGCCGGCGCGCTCTAGGCTATCCAAGGGGGGACAAAAATGACTGTCGGTATTCACGCCTTCGGTGGCTATGTGCCGCAACTTCGGCTCGAGCGGTCCGCCATCTTCGGCGCGCACGCCTGGTTCAACCCGGGCCTCAAGGGCCTGGCGAAGGGTCAGCGCGCCATGGCCAACTGGGACGAGGACTCGGTCACCATGGCGGTCGAGGCGGCGCGCGACTGTCTCGGCGGCGCCGGCGCGCGGGAATTGGCTGGCGTCTACTTCGCCTCGACCAGTCTGCCGTTCCAGGATCGCCAGAACGCCGGCGTCATCGCCGAAGCGCTGAGCCTCGGCCATGACCTTCTCACCCTCGACGTCGCCGGCTCGCAGCGTGCCGGCACCTCGGCACTCACGGCGGCGCTCCAGGCGGCAATGGGTGCGGGGAAGCCAGTGCTGGTGGCGGCCGGCGAGAAGCGCCGCGCGCGCGCCGCCAGCCCGATCGAGCTGACCGCCGGCGACGGCGCCGCCGCATTGCTGGTCGGGCCCGGCGACGGCGCGGCGAAGC
>JAYOXJ010000125.1:0-9320 GCA_038152725.1 Rhodospirillaceae bacterium | reverse complement strand
CAGGAGCGGCTGGCCAAGCTGGCCGGCGGCGTTGCCGTGATCCGCGTCGGCGGTGCCTCTGAAATCGAGGTGAAGGAGCGCAAGGACCGCGTCGATGACGCGCTTCATGCCACCCGCGCCGCGGTCGAGGAAGGCGTCGTCGCCGGCGGCGGTTCGGCTCTGCTGTTCGCCACCCGCGCGCTGAAGAACGTGACCGGTGCCAACGCCGATCAGAACGTCGGCATCGAGATCGTCCGCAAGGCGCTGCAGATGCCGCTCCGCCAGATCGCCGAGAACGCCGGCGAAGACGGCGCCGTGGTTGCCGGCAAGTTGCTGGAGCAGAAGGACACCAACCGCGGCTTCAACGCGCAGACGGAAGAGTACTGCGACATGATCAAGGCGGGCATTATCGACCCGGCCAAGGTCGTGCGCACCGCGCTGCAGGACGCCGCTTCGGTTGCCGGCCTTCTCATCACCACCGAAGCCATGGTGGCCGAGAAGCCGGAAAAGAAAGACCCGATGCCCGCCGGTGATATGGGCGGCATGGGCGGCATGGGCGGTATGGGCTTCTAAGCCGACCGCTGCCGACATCCGAAAGAACGAGGGCCGCTCCCCAGGGAGCGGCCCTTTTTCGTTGTCTGTCAGGCGGTGTCGTCAGTCCGACGCGACCTCGAGCTTGCCGGTGACGCCGTGCTTGTCGATCAGCGACTGCACCAGGCCGGAGCGCTTGGCGTCCTGGATGTAGGCCTCGACGAAGGCGTTCAGGTGCTTGGCGGCCGGCCGGGTGCCGATGGCCTGGGTCACGGTGGTGAAGCGGCCCGGGATCAGGCGTGAGCCCGGCATCTCGGCGGCGTTCTCCCGCAATGCGGGCACCAGTCCGGCGAGCGCGTCCTGGCCGCCTTGCTTGAACATTTCGAAGGTCGCTGACAGGCCCTTTGCGCGCACCAGTTCGGCGTGTTTCAGGGTGCGCGACAGATAGAGGTCGTAGGCCGAGCGGTCGGAGACGGCGATCTTGATGCCCGGCTTGTCGACGTCCTCGATGGCCTGGAGTTTCGAGCCGGCCGGGACCAGGTAGGTCGCCTGGATCTCGACATAGGGGCTGCAAAAGCCGATGACCTCGGCCCGCTTGGGTTCGATGGCGATCAGGCCGACGTCCCAACTGGCGACCGCGTCGGCAACTTCGCCCGGGGACGCGTAGGTGTTGTACTTGACCTTGACGCCAAGCTTGTCGGCGATGCCTTTGGCCATGTCGGGCGATATGCCCTCCGGCCCGCCGTCGGCACTCTTGCCGGTGACCAGCAGAATGTTGCCCAGGTTTACGCCGGCGTTGAGCACGCCGGGCTCGACCAGTTCGGCGCGGATGGCGTCCAAATCGAAATCGCTCATGATCCCCTCCCTGAATGTGATCGCGCGACCATGGCCCAGGGAGAAGGCGAAATCAACGCCCGCCGAACAGCAGCCCGCCCGGCATGGGCAGCCAGCGCCATACGGCCGCGTTGAGCGTGACGGCGGAGAGCGCGAAGGCTGCGGCGGTGGCCAGCGCCGCGCCCATGATGCCGTAGGCCGGGATCAGGGCCAGGTTGAGGATGACATTGATGGCGATATTGAAGCTCATCAGCGTGCTCTGGCGGCCGGGCCGACCGGCCTGCATGAGGATGAAATCGAGCGGCACGAAGGCGGCGTAGAGCCCGAGCCCGATGGTCAGGGGCAGCAACACCTGAGTCGCGCCCGAGACCAGTCCGTCGGCGAACCAACGCGCCAGATGGGGAAAGACCAGGTGAACGGCGGCGGCGGCGGCGACGAAGATGGCGAGGCTAACCGCCATTACCCGTCTGGCGAAGCGGCCGAGTGCGGTCAGATCCGCCACAGCGACCAGTTTCACCAGAACCGGGTTGACCACCGTCCGGACCACGACCGGCACCTGATAGAGCCCCTCGATGAACATGGCGGCGAAACTGTAGATGCCGATGGCGGTATCGTCGACGAACACGGCCAGCATCAGCACGTCGACACGCAGGTAGCTTTCGGCGAGGAAGCCGTTGGGGAGCGCACGGGCGCCGAAGTCGAGATGGCGGCCGATCCACTCGCGCGTGCCGGCGAACGATCGGCTGCCGGGCTGCCAGGGACGCACGGCGAACAGCAGCGGCACCAGGATGATCGCCTCGGCGACCGAAAAGGCGGCGCCGAGTTCGTAGGCCGGCCGGTCGCGGTAGGCGACAAGCAGTGCCAGCGTCAAGATCGCCAGCACGCGGCCCATTTGCGCCATCGCGAAGGCACGCATGCGCCGTTCACCATTGAGGATGCCCATCAAGACCTTGTTGACGGCGAACAGCATCAGGCCGGGTGCCGCTAGCTCGACCCCCTTGCCGACCGGCGGGCTTTGGGCCAGGGCGCCGATGGCGCCGGACGCCAACCATACGACCAAGGCGACGCCGCCGCCGATCAGCAGGGCGAGCCCGGCCGAGGTCTGCGCGATGGCGCGCATCTCGGCACGTTCACCGGTGAACTCGGCGATGTGTTTCTGCGCCGAGTCGTGAACACCGAACACGGCCAATTGGGCGGCGACGATATAAACGGCGTAGATCTGGTTGAATTGACCGAGCGCCGCCGTGCCGAAATGCGCAGCGATGAAGAAGTTGAGGATAACCCCGGTCGCCGCCATCATTGTGAAGGCGCCGTAATTCCATGCGGTGTCGCCGACGAACTTGCGATCGAGCGCGCCGCCGGCCGGTGTCATGGTCAGTACAGTTTGGGGATCATGTCGATGCTAGACATGACCTCCTCCAGGTTGAGTCCGACCTGTTCGGCGAACTCGCGCAGCACCGCCATGTCGGGTTCGTTGTCGCGGGCGGTCAGCTTGAGCGCCTCGTCGCGGCCGATCAGGCCCTTCCTGATCTGTTGGCTGCGGTAGGTGTCGAACTCGGAGAAGCCGGCCACGGTATAATAGATGTGATTGATGAAGGTGGTATAGCCGTCACCGATGCGCCAAGTGTTGTCGGTATGCGGCGCTGTCTCCCAGCCGTATTCGCCGATCAGCGTGCGGTTGATCTCGTTTTCGTCCCACGGGATATGGTGGAACAGATAGAGGAAGTCGTCCTTGGACAGGAACGACGAGCGGAACGAATGCACGCTGTCGATCAGCGATTCATTGATGTAGGTCGGGTTGAGCAGATACTGGCCAGCGTAGAAGGCGGCAATCTTCAACTTGTCGAAGGCGGAGAAGGCGAACAAGCGCTGGCCGTGCTGCGGTTCGCGCACGCCGGCGAAGCCGCCCTTGAAATCGGTGCGTTCCAATTCGTTGCCGGCGCAGAAGATGACCAGCGGAATGCCCAACTCGCGGCGCAGTTGCCGGCCGATATCGTAAAAGAATTTATCGCCGGCCATGAACAGCGGCACCATGCCGAGATGCGGGCGTTTGAGCCAGGCCAGGATGTTCTTGCGCATGTAGCGGCGTTTCGCCGGGATGTCGGCGGCGCGCAGGATGTGTTCGACGCCGAGCTTGCCCAGCATGCGTGCCTGATTGCGGCGCGCGATGCCGGTCACCATGCCCCAGTCGTAGGAGTAGGCGACCGGGTTCATCTTGTATTCAGTCTTCAGAAGATGCAGGCCGTAGGAACTGTCCCGCCCGCCGGAAAAGGCGACGATGCAGTCGGGCGATCCGTCCTTGGAACGGTGCTTTGCGAGTTGCGCCTCGAGCGCGTCGCGGCCGGCCAGCGGCATCGGCGAATAATCGCGGCAGTGATTGCAGACGCCGTCCGCGTCGAATGAGATGAACGGGTAGGTCTCCGGCAGGATGCAGCGCACGCAGCGTCGGATTTCCGGTACCCTGCTCGACAGATCCTCGACGTGGAACAGCGGCGCCTTCGTCCGGGCGGGTTCGGCCGATGCGCCGGGCGCCGGGGCATCGGCGAGCGAAAACAGGCGCGGGCTTTCCGGCGCCTCGAACGTCAGGATGCATCCCTGGCCGGCGGGTAATTGGCTGGGCACCGACGGCGCGCCATTGAAATGGCGCCTGTTTCGGGCCAGGAACTCGCTCAGGAAGTGTGCCTCGGAGGCGAAGAAGGCGAAGCCGCTTTCCGCCGGCGTCGCCATGTAAAGCGAGCCGACGTTGGTGGCGAGACCGACTGCCGCCATGTCGGTGCGGAAGAAGGCGATCGTCGCGGTGCCCTCGATCTCGCCGTATAGACGGCCGAGGCCGGCTTCGAGACTGCCGGCTTCCTCGGTGTGGCGGTCAAGCAGCCGGAACAAGACTTCCGAGTCTATGTCGTGGTCGCGTCGCAGGCCCTGGTAGCGTCGGCGGAGCGCGTCGTCGTTGGTGACGATGCCGTTGTGGATTCCGGCGGTGTTGTCGACCAGCACCGGATGATTGTTGCCGGCGATGATCTCGGCGCCGTTGGTCACCAGACGGCAATGGCCCATGACGGCAACCGGGCGGGTCAGCCGGGCGTCGGCGTCGATGGGCAGTCCCGCCAGGTTGTCCGCGAGGAATTCCTGATAGCCGCGTGAGCGCATCATGCGTCCCGGGGCGAGGCCGCGCTTGAATACCTTGATATGCCCGTCCACGGCCATGGCAAGGCCGCTGGCCTCCTGGCCGCGCGGTTCGGAAAGCTCGAACAGGTCGCCGAGATAGCCCCGCAGCCGGTCTGGTCCGAGCTGCGTGCCCGGCTTTGCGATGAAGCCGAAGATACCGCACATGGCGTGTTAGGTAGCCGAGGCCGGTGGCCGCGACAAGGCGAAATATTCGTTTATCCTCCAGGCCTTTGGCGTTGCAATCCGCATCCTAGGCGATAGGGTGCGGACGGTTCCCGGCCTCGGAAAGCGAATGCGTCAGTACTTCGGATTGTTCTTTGATGGCAACGGTCAGGCGGTTGCGTTGTTCGCCGTCGCGCTGGTCTGGCTTGGATTTTCGGCCTTGGGCGCGGCCATCGGCGGTAGGAACCGGCTGGCGGCAATCGATCACTTGATCGGCTGGACGTTGGTGAGCTTCGTGTTCACCCTAGCCGGCGTCTTCATCAAGGTGCCGTTCACGCCATTGGCCTGGACGGTCGGCGCGATCGCCGTCGGGGCCGGCGTTTATGCATGGCGGCGGGACCGGACGCTGCTATCGCCGGGCATCGGTCGCATGCTGGCGGTCGGCCTGCCGCTGTTGCTTTTGGCCTCGGCCATGCGTGCGTCGCAGTGGGACGAGTTCACCGATTGGCTGATGATTCCGCGCTACCTTTTGGAGACTGACGGTTTTCCGAACCGCGCCAACCCGTTTTCCCGGGCCACCTTCGCTGGCTATCCCTACAACTGGCATCTAGTCGGCTATCTCGCAGGGCGTGTCGCGGGCGGCCTCGTGGAATGCGCCGGCGCGCTCTCAAACCTGCTGCTGTTGTTCGGGTTCGGCCTGCTGATCGCGCGCCTCATCCTGATGGGCGCCGGCCGTGTGCCGGAGGGTGAGCGGATGATGTGGCCGCTGGTCGCCTTGGCGCTGCTTTTGGTCACCCTGGTCAATCCCACATTCGCGCAGAAGATCGTGCTCACCGCCTACGCGGAAACGGCCACGGCCGTTGCCACCGGCACGGCGATGGTGTTGGGCTGGATGGTGCTGGACGCCTTGGCCTCTCGCGAATTCGACCGTGCGCGCAGGCTGGCCTGGAGCATGGGTTTGGTGCTTGCGCTGCTGATCAACCTGAAGCAGGCGACGCTGGTGCTGGCGGCATTGGTGATGCTGGCCACCGCCTTCGTGGCGCTCCGCGATCCGGCGGTGCCGGCGGCGCGGTTCGTTCGCCTGCTGCCGGCCATCGTTCTGCCGGCGGCCGTCATCTTCGCCACTTGGCGATATCATTTGTCCCAGGAACTGACGGTGCACGAACTCAGCATCCGCCCAATCGGCCAATGGTCGATCGACCTGATACCCCGGATCGTTGCCAACATGCTGACGGTGCTCGCCAAGAAGGGTTATTTTCTGGGCCTGGCTGCGGTTCTCGTCGCTGCCGGCGCGCTCGGGTTTTGGCGCGCGCGCGATGCCTTCGACCGCCTTGCCGCCCTGGCCGCCATGGTGGTGCTCGGTTACAACGCCTTCCTGCTGTTCGCCTATGTCTCCACCTTTGGTCCTACCGATGCGCTCCGTGTCGCTTCATATTGGCGCTACAATATGCATCTGGGCGGCGTGATCGTCGCCTTTACCGCCTATGGCGGCGCACGGTTGTGGTGCGAAAGATTGCGCCATCGTGTGCCGGTCCGCCGCCTTGCCTGGTTCCCGATGGTGCTGGTCGTCATCGCGCCGCTCGCCTTCGCGCAAAAACTCCGGTTCGATCATAATCCGGATATCCTCCGCTTCCGCGCGGTCGGCATCGCCGTCTCCGCATTGGTCCAACCTGAGGACAACATTTACAATATCGACCCCACTGGTTCCGGCGAATCGACGGCGGCACTGTCCTTTGAAATCGGCGAGCGCGCCCGCCTGGCAGGTCAAATCAGCGCCTTCGACGGCGACCGCGTGTCAATGTTCGGACGCGCCCTATCCCGGCCGGAAGTCAACGCCCTGGTGGTACACTCCTGGTTGCCAGGATTCGCTGAAAAGCTCGGCGTCGAGTTGATCCCTGGACGGAGCTATTTTCTCAGGCGCAAACCCGACGGTGGTTGGCAGACGGTCAATTCGTGGCCGGCGTCGGCGGCGCGCTGACGGCTGGAGAAAAATCATGGATGGCTATCCGGGTTACTTCCTGTCTACTCCAGATCAGTTGATCGCTCTCGCGGCCGTCGCCACGATCTGGTTCGGATTCTCGGCCATCGGTGCCGCGATCGGCGGCAGACGCCGGATGGCCGAGATCGACCACTTGGTCGGTTGGGCCGTGGTGGCGTCGGTGTTCACGCTGGCCGGGGTGTTCACGGCGGTCCCGTTCACCATGCTCGCGGGCGGTGCCACCGGCATCGCCGCGCTGGCAATCGGCCTGATCTGGCGCCGCGACGGCGGACCGCTTGCCCTGGCCGCCGGTTGGGGCCGGATCGCCTTGCTCGGGCTGCCGCTCCTGGTAATGGTTTCCGCCATGCGAGGCTCGCAGTGGGACGATTTCGGGCACTGGCTGCTGGTGCCGCGCTACCTGCTCGATACCGATGCGTTTCCGTCCCGCGCCAACCCTTATGTCGACGCCGGTCTGGCCGCCTATCCCTATGCTTGGCACTTCATCACCTACTTGGTCGGCCGCGCCGCCGGGCAATTGATCGAAAGCGCCGGACCGTTATTCAACGTCGTGCTGATTTTCGGTTTCGGATTGCTGACGGTGCGGCTGATTCGCCGCGGCGCGGGCCTTGACGAGAATGCCCCGGTCGGTTGGGGCTGGGCCGCAGTGGCGGTCGCTTGCGTTACCTTCCTCAATTCGACTTTTGTGCAGAAGATCGTGCTGACCGCCTATGCCGAGACATCGACCGCGACCGCTACCGCGAGCGTCGTCGTGCTCGCCTGGTTGATGATCGAGGCCGTCGTCAAGGGTGACGAGGCCGAGGCCCGGCGCATGTGTTGGAGTCTGGCCGCCGTCCTCGCGCTTTTGATCAACCTCAAGCAGGCGACGTTGGTGCTGGTCGTGCTGAGTGTGCTGGCATCGGTTGTCGTGGCGTTTCGTGATCCTTCGCTGCGGTTTGGCCGCGTTGCCGGATTGCTGGCCGTCGCGGTGGTGCCTGCGGCGGTAGTGTTCTTCGCCTGGCGCCATCATGTCGGCGCCGAGTTGTCGGGCCAGGAACTCGCAGTTCGGCCGTTCGATCAGTGGCATATCGACTTGATCCCGGCAATCCTCCTTAAGATGCTGATCGCCCTTGCCAAGAAGGGCTACTACCTGGTGCTGGCGCTGGCGCTCGTCGGGTTCGGCCTGCGTGGCCTGTGGCGCGCCCGCACGCCGTTCGACCGTTTCGCCGCCATCGCTGCGCTGGTGTTCCTCGGTTATAACGCCTTTCTGTTCTCGGCCTACGTCACCACATTCCAGAAGTTCGACGCGCTGAGGACGGCGTCCTACTGGCGGTACAACATGCACCTCGGACTGCTCGTCGTCGCCTTCGCGGCCTTCGGATGCGGCATCCTGTGGCGGCGCTTTGGCGTCCAGCGCATCGATCCGGCACGGTGGGCGCCGGCGGTGATGTTGTTGGTTGTCTTGCTGCCGTTCGTATTTGCCCGCTCGTTGCGTTTCGACAATGTGCCCGGGGTCGTCTATTTCCGTGCCGTCGGCGCCGAAGTCGGTGCCGTGGCCCGGTCCGGCGACGGCGTGTTCGTCGCGGACCCGACGGGATCGGGCGAGTCGGGTGTGATCACGGCGTTCGAGTTGCGCGGGCGCGCGGCAATGAAGGGCCGCATCTCGGCATTCAATCCCGATCGTCTGGCCCCGCTCCGCGACGCGGTTGCCAATCCCAGGGTGACGCTGATCTTGGTGCACAGCACCAATTCCGGTTACGCCGAGATGCTCGGCGCCGATCTGGCGGAGGGGCGGTCCCATCTGCTGCGACGTGACGGTGCCGGCTGGCGTGTCGTCAAGTCATGGCCAGGTCCGGGTCGAGGCTGACAGCGGATCAGGTGTCGGGTCCGATGGCCTTGATCAATGCCGCGTGGTCGAGATCGCCGAAACCGGCCTCGATCAGCTTATCGTAGAGGTCGCGGCTCAGGCGCGTCGCCGGCAGTTCGATGCCGAGTTCGCCGGCAAGTTCCACGGCCTGGTCCATGTCCTTGCGCTGCACGGTGGCGCGCGCGCCGGGCTGCAGTTTGCCGCTGACCATGCGCTCACCGTGCACTTCGAGCACGCGCGAGTCTGCGAAGCCGCCCTTAAGCGCGTCGCGCACTCTTGCCGGGTCGACGCCGGCATAACGCGCCAGCGTCAACGCCTCCGCGACGGCGCCGATGTTGAGCCCGACGATGACCTGGTTTGCGGCCTTGGCGACCTGTCCGGCGCTGACGTCGCCGACGTGCGTAGTGCGCGAACCCAGCACCTCGAAGATCGACTTTGCCCTTGCCATGGCCGCCTCCGTACCGCCGGCCATGATGATCAACGAACCGGCCTCGGCGCCGATGGTGCCGCCCGACACTGGTGCATCAATGAAGTCGGCGCCCTTCTCGGCCAGCTTGGCGGCGAGTGCCCGGGTCACCGGCACCTTGGTCGTGCTCATGTCGATGACGAGCAGGCCCGGCCGGGCGCTCTCGAGAATGCCTCCCGGTCCGGCGATGACCTTCTCCACGGCCGGCGTGTCGGTCAGCATGGTGATGACGATATCGGCGATCGCCGCCGCCTCGGCCGGCGACGCGGCCGTCACCATTCCCTCGGCGGCGAGTTCCTCCATCGGCGGCGCCGAGCGGTTGTGGACGATCACTCTGGCAC
>JAYOXJ010000124.1:0-9395 GCA_038152725.1 Rhodospirillaceae bacterium | reverse complement strand
TCATCGCCGCCATGCAGGGCATGTCGTTCTGGTCGCGCGACTTGGGCCGCGCCACCGAAATCTACAACGAGATGCTGGCCGACAAGGACTGCACCGTAATGCTCACCCTCGCCGGCTCGACGTCGGCCGGCGGCTGCATGAACCTCTATGCCGACCTGCTCGCCAACAACATGATCGACTGCATCGTCGCCACCGGCGCCTCGATCGTCGACATGGATTTCTTCGAGGGCCTTGGTTACAAGCACTACCAGGCAGGTGAGCCCGTTGCCGACGACGCGCTCCGCGACATGCGCATCGACCGCATCTACGACACCTACATCGACGAGGAAGACCTGCAGGCCTGCGACCACACCATCGGTGCCATCGCCGACAGCCTGCCGCCCGGCCCCTATTCGTCGCGCGCCTTCATCCGCGAGATGGGCCGCCATCTCAGCAAGCACGGCAAGAAGGAAAACAGCCTGGTGCGCCTCGCCTTCGAGCGCGACGTGCCGATCTTCTGCCCGGCGTTTTCCGACTCGTCCGCCGGTTTCGGCCTGGTCAAGCACCAGGTCGAGCGGATCGCCGAGAAGAAGCCGTATCTCTCTATCGATTCGGTCGCCGACTTCCGCGAACTCACCGATATCAAGATCCAGGCCGGCACCACCGGCCTCTTGATGGTGGGCGGCGGCGTGCCGAAGAACTTCGCCCAGGACACCGTCGTCTGCGCCGAGATCCTCGGCCACGAGGACGTCGAGATGCACAAGTACGCGGTGCAGATCACCGTCGCCGACGTGCGTGACGGCGCGTGCTCGTCGTCGACGCTGAAGGAGGCGTGCTCCTGGGGCAAGGTTTCGCTGGCGCAGGAACAGATGGTCTATGCCGAAGCCACCACGGTACTGCCGTTGCTGGCATCGGATGCCTATCACCGCGGCGCCTGGCGCGAGCGCCCGCAGCGGAAGCTCGCCCAGCTTTTCGATTGATGGCCGCCCCGGTTCTCAAGCCCGAGGACGGGCTGCTCGGGTTGTCGCCGGACGACCCGCCCGCCGCCGATGCACCGAAGGCGGTGATCATCCCGTTCGGCATCGAACGCACGGTATCGTGGCGTGGCGGCACCGGTGCCGGTCCGCAGGCGATCATCGACGCCTCGCATCAGGTCGAGTTGTTCGACGAGGAACACTGGTGCGAGCCTTTCCGCAAGTTCCGTCTCGACACCCTGGCCGAACCGAAAGTGCCGGAGCGGGTCGAGGACGCGCTCGACGTGCTTGCCGGGCTGACCGGCGCCGCGCTCGATGAAGGCGCCTTTCCGGTCGTCCTCGGCGGCGAGCATTCGCTCACGCCCGGCGCCATCCGGCCGTTCCTGGAACGCTATCCCGACCTGGCGCTGCTGCATTTCGACGCCCACGCCGACTTGCGCGACGGCTACGACGGCGAGCACTACAGCCATGCGGCTGCGATCCGCCGCTGCATGGATTCGCCCGAGCTGGTCGTGGTGTCGCTCGGCATCCGCAACATCTCCGCCAGCGAAATTCCGTTCCTCGAAGAAAACCGCCACCGGCTGCACATCCACTGGGCCAAGGACAAGGGCTCGTGGAACGTGGAAGAGGTTGTCAAGCCGCTGGTCGGCCGTTCGGTTTACGTCACCTTCGATCTCGACGGCTTCGACTCGAGCCTGATGTCGGCAACCGGCACGCCCGAACCGGGTGGCCTCTTCTGGGCCGACGTCATGCCGGTGCTGAAGCGCGCCTCCGAGGTCTGCAATTTCGTCGGCGCCGACATCGTCGAGCTGGCACCGGCACCGGAGCTTTTTGCCTGCGACTTTCTCGCCGCCAAGCTGGCCTACAAGATTCTCGGCTACAAGTTCTGCAGCACCGGCCGGGAGTCCGCGCGCGGTTGAATGCCACCCCTCGAACCCGGCTGCTCGCCGCCTACGGCAGCCTTCGCCGGGGCCTCGCCGGCTACAAAAAGATGGACCGGGAGCGCACGCTCCGTTACCTCGGCCCCTGCCTGATCGCCGGCCGACTGTTCGACCTGGGCTCATACCCAGGCTTAGTCGATGGCCCGGGCGAGGTGGTCGGTGAGCTTTTCGAGCTCCGCAACGACATCGCGCTCAAGCGCCTGGACCGCTTCGAGGGCCATGACGTGCGAAACCCGGCCGAGAGCCTGTTCGTCCGCGCCCTGGTGCGGCTGATCGAACCCGACATCGACGCCTGGGTCTACCTACACAACCGACCCGGCCCGAAGGATCGCCCGGTTGCGTCCGGCGATTGGGTCCTGTATCGCCGGCTTCAAGCGCGCCGCCGCCGCGGGCGGGGAAAGCCGCCGCTGCCCTGAGTGGCGGGACGTCCTAAAGTATGCCGCCCGGCTTCTTGATGGCGAAAGCGGAAAGCTGGGCGACGACGAAATCGAAGGCGTCGTCGAGCGAGTCGGTGGCGTGGAACAGTTCGAGGTCGGACGCCTCGATGGTGCCGTGCCGCACCAACGCGTCGAAATCGACGACCTCGTGCCAGAACGATTTGCCGAACAGCACCACCGGGAGTTTCTTCGAAAGCTTCTTGGTCTGGATCAGCGTCAACGTCTCGAACAGTTCGTCGAGCGTGCCGAAGCCACCCGGGAATACGACCAGCGCCTTGGCCAGGTAGATGAACCAGAACTTGCGCATGAAGAAGTAGTGGAACTCGAAATTGAGCTCCCTGGTGATGTAGGGATTGTCGATCTGCTCGTGCGGCAGCGAGATATTGAACCCGATGTTGATGCCGCCGGCTTCCGAGGCGCCGCGGTTTGCCGCCTCCATGATGCCGGGCCCGCCGCCGGTGCAGATCAGGAAGCGCCGGCTCGAATCCTCAAGGCTCTTCGACCACTTGGTCAGCCGGTAGGCCAGCGTGCGCGCATCCTCGTAGTACTGCGACATGGTCAGGTTGCGTTCGGCGCGCGCCAGATCGCCACCGGCCCGGCGTGCCTCTTCCAGCCGCGCCTCGGCGACGTCGCGCGGTAGCATGCGCGCCGATCCGAAGAACACGATGACGTCGCTGACGTTCTGGTCGCGGAACCGTGCCTTAGGTTCGATGTATTCGGAAAGGATGCGAATCTCGCGCGCCTCGGGACTGCCCAGAAACCGCGCATTGCGGTAGGCCTTGGCGACGTCGGGGTTTTTAGGTTTGTCGCGCGAGGGTTTGTCGCGCGAGGGCTTGTCGTCGGGTGACTTGCTCATGCGGCGGCCCTCAACAGCCCGGCGAGTTCGGCCATGTCCTCGACGATCAAGGTGCCCGGTGGAAACGGATTGGGCCGGAAATCGACGCGCCGGCCGACGAAAGGCATGCCGGTGGCCTTGGCCGCGTCATGGTCGGTGAAGGTATCGCCGACGAACAGGCAATTGCCTGCATCGAGGCCGTGCTCGGCCAGCGCGGCGCGCACGATCGCGGGCTTGAGCCTGGGCGAGCCGAAGACGGCGGTGAAATACCGGTCCCAGCCGCGGGCGTGGACGATCCGGCGCATCTCATCCTCGGGCGTGCCGGAGACAACGAACAGGATCGCGCGCGCCATCATGTCGGCAAGCAGCGCCGTGGTGCCCGGCACCTCCGGACAACCGACGACTTGTCGCTCGACCGTGGTGGCGTAGCGTTCGGCCCATTCGGCCAGTTCATCCTGGTCCAGTGGCCGGCCCAGGAGGTCGCGGTGGATGCGCTCGATCTTGATGACCCGAGAGATGGCGCCGAGTTCCCGGTGCAGGCGGATCACCTGCTCGACGATGTCGTCGCCGTAGGGCCGGAAAAGTTCGCGGAAGACCTGTTCCTTGATGGCGACCGACTCGGCCAGCACGCCGTCGAAGTCGAAGAAGATGGCTTTGGGCGCATAGGCGCCGGCACCGACGGCGGGCGTCATTCGGCGGCGCGCGGCTTGGCCGGCGCGGTCGCCGCCCAGCGCTCGGCGGCGGCATCGTCGCTGTCGCGGGCGTCGACCCATTTGCCGCCGTCGGGGGTTTCCTCGAGCTTCCAGAACGGCGCCTTGGTCTTCAGCCAGTCGATCAGGAAGTGGCAGGCCTCGAACGAGGCCTCGCGGTGCGCCGAAGCGGCGGCGACCAGGACGATCCTGTCACCGGGCTCGAGGCGTCCGTAGCGGTGCACGATCAAGGTCGCTTCCAGCGGCCAGCGCGCCAGCGCCTCGGCCTCGATCGCGGCGAGCGCCTTTTCGGTCATGCCGGGATAGTGTTCCAGCGTCATCGCGTTGATCTCATCGGATCCGGCCATGTCGCGGACTAGGCCGACGAACGAGCAGAGCCCACCGACGGCGTGGTTGCCGTCGGTCAGGCGCGCAAGCTCGGCACCGACATCGAAGTCCTCGCGCTGTACCCGAATGCTCAAGCCTTAGCCTCCCGTCACCGGCGGGAAGAACGCGACCTCGTCGTCGGGTCCCACCGGCTGATCCATTGTAGCATAATCCTGGTTGACCGCGACGCGTACCCTGCCGGCATCGTCGAAGGCGGCGGCGTAGTTGTCGCCCTGCGCTGCCAGCCAGGCGATCAGTTTTCCGACGGTGGCGACCTCGGCCGGCGGCGAGAGCTCCTCGTGCGCCGTGCCCACCTTTTCGCGCACCCAGGCGAAATAGATCATCTTCATCGTGCCACCTCGTTGAACGGCAGAAAATCGACACTGTCGCCTTCGCGGACGTTGCCGCGCACCTCGTTCAGCTCGACCAGGCCGTCGGCGAATACCATGGAGGTCAGGATTCCGGAGCCGCCGGAACGGAACTTGCGGGCGACTAGGCCGCCGGCACCGGCCTCGAGCCGCGCCCGCACCCACTCACGCCGGCCAACCTTCTTCTTGTAGTCGAAGCCAGCCGTGACGGTGTAGCGCGGCGCCGCCATCTCTTCGGCGCCGCCGAGGCGTAGCAGCAACGGCCGCGCCAATACCATGAAGGTGATCATGGCGGCAACCGGGTTACCGGGCAGACCGACGAAGGCGGCGTCGCGCACCCGGCCCAAGGCGATCGGCCGGCCCGGCTTTAGCGAGAGCCGCCAGAAATGAATTTCGCCGTCGCGCTCGACCGCCGCCTTGACGTGGTCTTCCTCGCCGGCGGAGACTCCACCCGAAGTGACCAGCACGTCGTGGTCCGGAGCCGCCTTCTGCAGCGCTTCGGCAATGGTGTCCTCGTCGTCCCTGAGGATGCCGAGATCGGTGATACGGCAGCCCATCTCTGTGAGCATCCCCATAACCGAGAACCGGTTGGAATCGAAGATGCAGCCCTCTGGCGCGTCGCCAGAAGGATCGCGTACCTCGTCGCCGGTCGAAAACACGGCGGCGCGGAGCGGCCGGTAGACCGAGAGCCGGTCGCGACCGACAGAGGCGGCGAGACCGAGTTCCTGTGGCCGCAACCGTCGGCCGGTAGCGATGACCACTTCGCCGGCCCTTACGTCCTCGCCCCGGAGCCGGCGGTTCGATCCCTGTTTCAGTCCCGGCGGCAGGATCACCTCGTTGCCGGCGACTTCACAGTCCTCTTCCATGTAGACGGTGTCCGCGCCCTCCGGCATCGGCGCGCCGGTGAAGATGCGGGCCGCCTCGCCCTGCTTGAGCGCGCGGCCGAGGGTGTGGCCGGCGGCGATGCGGCCGGCGACCTTGAGCCGTGTCGGACCGTCCTCGGTGAGATCGCTGAAGCGCACCGCATAGCCGTCGACGGCGGTGTTGTCATGCGGCGGCACGTCCAAGGGTGCCGTCACGTCCTCTGCCAGCACGCGCCCAACCGCATCCCGGAGCGCCACGGTCTCGGTGGCAGCGATGGGCGACACGCGTTCAGCCAGGATGGCAAGCGCGTCGTCGAGCGGCATCAGTTCACCGCCGAAAGCGAAACAGTCGTCCTTAAGCTGCGCCATTCTTGGCTTTCCCGTCCAAGCCACAGAAACCGACGATGAAGTCGCCGATGGCATGCACGTTGGCGAGATCGAGCACCGGGACGGCGAGTTGCTTCAGCGGCTCGTCGCTGGCGACCGCGACGATGCTGTCGTCTGCCGCGGCGAGCAGCGTCTTGCCGACGCTCGGCCGGTACACCTCGAGCTTCTTGTGCGGATGGCTCTTGAACCCTTCGATCAGGACAAGGTCGACCGGTGCCATCTTGGCCAAAAGCGAATCGATCGACGGCTCCGGCTCATCGCGGTTCTCGTGCAGCAGCGCCCAGCGCCTGGCGCCGGTGATCAGCACCTCATGGGCGCCGGCCTGGCGGTGCAGGTACGAATCCTTGCCCGGCTTGTCGATGTCGAAACTGTGATGCGAGTGCTTCATGGTCGAAACCGTGTAACCGCGCCCGATCAACTCGGGCAGTAGCAACTGCATGAGCGTCGTCTTGCCGCTGCCGCTCCAGCCGACCACGCCGAAGATCTTGGTTTCGCCCGGCTTCATGTCGTCACCTGGAAGATGTTTCGAGTGGCGTCTTGGCCGACGACGCCGGCCGCTCCGCCGCCTTGGAGTCGTTGCCCCCGGCCTTGGCATCGGTCTCGCTAATGTGCCGGAGCCCGGCGAAGTGATAATCCAATCCGGTCACCAGGGTCAGCACGGCCGCGCCCCAAAGCCCGTAGACGCCGATTTCGGTCGTGCTGAGCGGGCCGAAGTCGGGTCCGTTGGGGCCGACCAGCAGGAAACCCAGCGCCAGCATCTGGATCGTCGTCTTCCACTTGGCGAGCTGGCTCACCGGCATGCCGACGCGGACCTCGGCCAGGAACTCGCGGAGCCCCGACACCAGGATCTCGCGGCAGAGGATGACGGCCGCCGGCAGCACCGTCAGGCCGTGCACGCGGTCGACCCCGACCAGCGCCAGCAACACGGCGGCGACCAAGAGCTTGTCGGCGATCGGATCGAGAAAGCGGCCGAAGGCGGATTGCTGCTCCCAGGCGCGCGCCAGGTAGCCGTCGAAGAAATCGGTGACGCAGGCGTAGGTATAGGCGGCGAAGGCCGCCCAGCTGCCGAGCGGATCGTCGACGAACAGCAAAAGGCAGATGACGACCGGAATCGCCACCACGCGCGAGAACGTCAGGATGTTGGGCAGCTTGGTCAGCATGATCCAGTCCCAGGACGTATCGTAAACAAGGGCTGGCATTCTACCCCAGGGGCGGGAACTGGCAACCGGCGGGTGAACACGACCGCGCGATCCTCAAGTGTCGGCATGGAACCAGTCGTAAATCTTCTCCGCTATCGACCGGCTGATGCCGTCGACCGCCTCGAGATCGGCTCGCCCGGCCTGGGAAACCGCCCGCGCGTCGCCGAAATGATGCAGCAGCGCCTTCTTGCGCCGGGCGCCGATGCCGGGGATTTCATCCAGAAGCGAGCGCTGGATCGCCTTGGAGCGCTTGGCCCGGTGCGTGCCGATGGCAAAACGGTGCGCCTCGTCGCGGATGCGCTGCAGGAAATAGGAGACCGGGTCACGCGGGCCCAGGTCGAAGGACGGCGCGTCGGGGCGGAACACGGTCTCGCGCCCGGCATTGCGGTCCGGTCCCTTGGCGATGGCGCAGAGCGCCACGTCGTCGATGCCGAGTTCGGCGAACACCTCCTCGGCGACGCCCAGTTGGCCCTTGCCGCCGTCGATCAGCACCAAGTCGGGCCAGCCGCCGGCGTCGCGGTCCGGGTCCTCCTTGAGCGCGCGGGAGAAGCGCCGGGTCAGCACTTCTCGCATCATCGCGTAATCGTCGCCCGGGTTGTAGCCGTCGCCTTCCGCGCCCTTGGCCGGCGGGCCGGATTTGGCACCCTTGATGTTGAACTTGCGGTAGGCCTTCTTGTTGAACCCCTCCGGTCCGACGACGATCATCGCGCCGACCGCCTGGGTGCCGGAAACGTGGCTATTGTCGTAGACCTCGATGCGTTCAGGCGTCGCTTCCAGGCCGAGTTTGGCGCCCAGGCTCTCCAACAGACGGCGCTGCGAAGCGCTCTCGGCCAAGCGCCGCTCGAGCGCCTGGCGGGCGTTGACGGTGGCGTGCTGGATCAGCTTCAATTTGTCGCCGCGTTTAGGCGTATTGACGTGAACGCGGTGGCCGGCGCGCACGGTCAATGCCTGCTCGACCAGTTCGCGGTTGGGGATGTCGGTATCGAGCAGCAAGGTCGCCGGCGGCGGCGTACGCGCGTAGAACTGTCCGAGAAAGGCCTCGACCACCACGTCCAGCGATTCGTCCCTGGCCTGGGCCGGAAAGTAGGCCCGGTTGCCGTAGTTTGCACCGGCGCGGAAGAAGAACACCTGAATGCAGGTGACGCCGCCGTCCTGGGCGGCGGCGATGACGTCGGCGTCGCCGGTGCCGGAAAGATTGATGTCCTGGTGCGCCTGGATGCGGGTCAGCGCGCGGATACGGTCGCGGTACTGCGCCGCCAGCTCGAATTCCAGGTTGTCGCTGGCCTTCTGCATGACGTCGGCGAAACGGCGCTGGATCTGACGGCTGTCGCCGCTGAGGAACGCCTTCGCCTCTGCGACCAGTTCGCCGTAGGCGTCGGGCGCGATCTTGTCGACGCAGGGCGCGCTGCAGCGCTTGATCTGATAGAGCAGGCAGGGGCGGGTCCGGTTGGCGAACACGGTGTCGGTGCACGACCTGAGCAGGAAAGCGCGTTGCAGCACGTTCAGGGTTTCATTGACCGCCCAGACCGACGCGAAGGGGCCGAAATAGTCGCCCTCGCGGCTTTGCGCGCCGCGGTATTTCATTACGCGCGCAAATGCATGGTCGCGCGCTATCAGGATGTAGGGGAACGACTTGTCGTCGCGCAGCAGGATGTTGTAGCGCGGCGCGTAGCGCTTGATCAGGTTCGATTCGAGCAAAAGCGCTTCCGCTTCCGTGTGGGTGGTGACGAACTCCATGGAAGCGGTCTCGAAGATCATGCGGCGGATACGCACGCTTTGGCGGTCCGGATGGACGTAGGCCGCGACCCGCTTCTTCAGGCTCTTCGCCTTGCCGACATAGAGCACCTTGCCGTCGGCGTTGATCATGCGGTAGACGCCGGGCTGGCTGGGCAGCGTCTTCAGATGCGCCTCGATGACGGCGACGCCGCGTTCGAGCTTCGCCGCGCCTTCCCCGGCGCTGTCTTCTGGGCGGTCTTCGACACCGGTTCGCGCGCCGGTGATCATCGGACGATACCGCCGGCGGTCGGGTGATCTTGATTCGAGAAGGATCTATCGGCGTTCACGGCTTGCAGGCGTCTCGATTTGCGAAGAATGGGCCGGAAAACTATACCCGAACTATCCACCGAAGCTGTGGATATGTTTGTTGAAAACACTGGGACGGCCAGCAAGGGCTTGATTATTCGACATAATTCACTCGATGTGCGATTTTTGGGCACAAATTTAAGTCATTGAAAAATAACGGCTTTATTCGTGCTGTTCCGGCCAGTCATAAATTTGAAAAGGGGCTTAAGTAGGTAACGGTTAGTGTTTGACCTGTTTATACCATGATTTTAGCT
>JAYOXJ010000123.1:0-9424 GCA_038152725.1 Rhodospirillaceae bacterium | reverse complement strand
CCGGCGAGATCGGCTGCGCGATCAGGGCTTCCGGCGGATTGCGCGCCATGCGCTGTAGCGCCGCCAGCACCTGCCCCAGCTGTGCGCGGCGCTCCTTGAACTGATCCTGGATTTCCTGGCGGCGCTGGTTGAGTTCGGCCAGGCGGGTCTCCAGTTCGTCGATGCGGTGTTCATGATGCTGGATCACCCGCGCCGCGGCGACCAGGCCTTCGCGGATACGCTGGATGTCCTGCTCGAGCTCCTCCGCCTTCTTCTGCAACGCCAAAGCCTTGCCGCGCGCGTCGTCGAGTTTTTTCTGGGCGGCGCGAAGCTGGTCGGCGGCGGTCGGCGGCGGCGGCGCGGTCTGCCCGGCGGACTGTGCCGAAACCCGGCCCGGCGCCATGCCGGCGACAGCGAGCATCAGGATCGGTAGGACGAAATGTCGGAGTGTGCGGGCCGGCGCCATCTTATTCCGCGGCGGCGGTGGCCGTGGCGCCCGCCCGCAGCAGGGAGGCGCCGGTCATCGCGGCGGGTTGTTCGAGGCCCATCAACTTGAGCAGCGTCGGCGCCACGTCGGAGAGACGTCCGTCGGCAAGCCCGGACACGCCGGCCGGCGGATTGACCAGAAAGGCCGGCACCTCGTTGAGGGTATGCTGGGTATGCGCCTCGCCGCTGGCCGGATCGATCATTTCTTCAAGGTTGCCGTGGTCGGCGGTGACGAACATCACGCCCCCGGCCGCCTTGACTGCGGCTTCGAGACGGCCGAGGCAGAGATCGACGGTCTCGGCCGCCTTGATCGCGGCGGCTAGGATGCCGGTGTGGCCGACCATGTCGCCGTTGGCGTAGTTGACGACGATCAGGCCGAATTTGCCCGAGCGAATCGCGGCGACCAGCTTGTCGGTGACCTCGCCCGCCGACATCTCCGGCTGCAGGTCGTAGGTGGCGACCTTGGGCGACGGCACCAGGATGCGCTCCTCGCCATCGAACTCGGCCTCGCGGCCACCGTTCAGGAAGAAGGTGACGTGGGCGTACTTCTCGGTCTCGGCGATGCGGAGCTGCTTCAGGCCGGCGTCGGCGACGATCTCGCCCAGGATGCCGGTAAGTTCCTCCGACGGAAACATCGCCGGAAAGAGCGCGCTGAGCGCCGACGAATACTCGACCATGCCGAGGCGGGCGGCGAACGCCGGCTGCCTCGTGCGCGCGAATCCGTCGAAGGCCGGATCGGCCAGCGCCGCGAGAATCTCGCGCGCCCGGTCGGCGCGAAAGTTGGCCATTAAAAGTCCGTCGCCGTCGGCCATGCCGGCGTAGTCGCCGATGACGGCGGGCAGCATGAATTCGTCGGTCTTCTCGGCGGCGTAGCTGGCATCGATGGCGGCGAGCGGTTCTGCCGCCTTGACGCCTTCACCGAGCGCCAGCGTCCGAAACGCCTTTTCGACACGATCCCATCGCTTGTCGCGGTCCATGGCGTAGTAGCGCCCGCTCACCGTGACGACGCGGCAATCGGCAACCCCGGCAATATCCTGCAGAAACTTCGCGGTCGCGGCCCGGCCCGATTTGGGCGGCGTGTCGCGGCCATCCAGGAAGGCGTGGACGCGGACCGGCACACCGGCGGCGGCAACGATGCCGGCGAGCTTGGCCATATGGTCCTGGTGCGAGTGGACACCGCCCGGCGACAACAGGCCGAGCATGTGGCAGACGCCACCGCTCTTCTTCAGCGCGGCGATGAATTTCGCCAGTTCCGGATTGGCGGCAAGGCTGCCATCGGCGAAGGCCGCGTCGATCTTCGGCAGATCCTGCATGACCACGCGTCCGGCGCCGAGGTTCATGTGGCCGACTTCCGAGTTGCCCATTTGGCCCTCTGGCAGGCCGACGTCGAGCGCGCAGGACTTCAGCAGCGCCCTGGGATAGGTCTTCTGGAAGCGGTCCCAGTTGGGCGTGGCGGCAAGGGCGACGGCGTTGTTGTCGCGCTCGGTGCGTTCGCCCCAGCCATCGAGAATACAGAGCACGACAGGGCGGGGCGTTCCAGGGCGGGCGGAGGATTTACTCATATTGGCACTAATATAGTCCCGGTTGGCGGTTTGTCGCAGCCTATTTGCCCGATCACCAAGAATTCATCAATGCCCGGCTGGCATTTCTGCGCGGCAGGGTCATATCATGCGGACCAACGCGAAATCTGGTCCGGGAGCAAAGCGATGTTCTTCAATTTCTCCAGCCGCAAAGCGGAAATGCCCGATCCCAAGACGGCGCTCGCCGGCCGCACCACGCCGATCCCGGTGACCGAGCCGCATTTCGTCAACGGCCGGCCGCTGACGCCGCCCTATCCGGAAGGCTTCCAGAAGGTGATGTTCGGCCTGGGCTGCTTCTGGGGTGCCGAGCGCATGTTCTGGAAGGTGCCGGGTGTCTGGGTTACCGCCGTCGGCTACGCCGCCGGCCTTACCCCCAACCCGACTTACGAGGAAGTCTGCTCGGGCCGCACCGGCCACAACGAAGTGGTGTTGGTGGTGTTCGATCCCAAGCAGGTCAGTTTCGAGAAACTGCTCGCCGTCTTCTGGGAGGGCCACGACCCGACCCAGGGCATGCGCCAAGGCAACGACGTCGGCACCCAGTACCGCTCGGGCATCTATTGCTACGGGCTGGAACAGGTGAAGGCGGCGGAAGCGAGCCGCAAGGCCTATGGCGCCAAGCTCAAGGACGCGCGCTACGGCGACATCACCACGGAAATCAAGGAAGCGCCGGAATTCTATTTCGCCGAGACCTATCACCAGCAGTATCTGGGACGCAATCCGCGCGGCTACTGCGGGCTCGGCGGCACCGGCGTGCGCTGCGGTTGAGCGCACGCCGGCCGCGGAATTCGGCCTATTTGAAGACCTCGTCGAAGAACATCAACGTCTTCTGCCACGAATCGCCGTCCGCCTTGGCATCGTAGGCGAGCGGCATTTTGAACTTCTTGCCCTTCTCGGTGGCGCCCGGGTTGGTGAAGCTGTGCACCGCGCCCGGATAGTTGATGATCTGGTAGTCGACGCCGGCACGGGCCATCTCGGCGCGGAGCGCGGAAATCGCCTCCGGCTTGACGAAGCCGTCGTCGGCACCGTTGAAGACGCGCACCTTGGCGGTGGTGACGCCGCGCTTGGCCTTGACCGCCGGAGTCAAATTGCCGTGGAAGCTGGCGACGCCCTTGAGGTCGACGCCCATGCGCGCCATGTCGAGCACCACCTTGCCGCCGAAGCAATAGCCGATGGCGGCGATCTTCGACGCATCGACCGCGCCCTGGCTCTTCAGCAGGTCGTAAGCGGCGCGGAACCGCGCCTGCATGATGTCGGCCGATTTCACCGCCTCCATCATGAAGGCCTTGGCGTCCTTCGGATGGTCGGCGTGCTTGCCGGTGCCGTACATGTCGAGCGCGATGGCGGTATAGCCGTTGGCGGCGAGCACGTCGGCGCGGCGGCGCGCATAGGCGTCATGGCCCCACCACTCGTGCACTACGACCACGCCCGGGCGCTTGCCGGCCTTGGCGTCGTCGTAGGCGAGGTAGCCGGTGAACTCCTGGCCGTCGACCTTGTAGGTCACTTTCTGCCCTACGACCTTGGCGTCGGCGCCGCCGCTGACAAGGCCGACCGCCAGCATCAGGGCGACGGCGGTGAGTTGAACGAAACGAAAAGTCATGACGATAGCCTCCTGGGAAGGTTCGAGTGTTTTTTTCGCAATTCGGTTTTCAGTACCCTGCTGCCTGACCGTCGCCGCGCGGATCCGCGGCGCCCTCGATCAGGCCGTCCGCATGATACTCTAACGCGCCCGCGTGTCCCATCACCTCGTCGAAGGGGCCGATGACGTCGAGATCGTGGCCGGCGGCCCGCAGTTTCTCGATCACCGCCGCATCGAGCCGGCTTTCGATCCGGAGCCCGGCCGTCGCCGCGCCCCAGGTCCGGCCCAGGAGCCAGCGCGGCGCCGTGACCGCGGCCTGCAGGCCCTGGCCGTGCAGCACGTGGCGGGCGAATACCATCGCCTGGGTTTGCGGCTGGCCCTCGCCGCCCATGGTGCCGTAAGACATCACCCGGCCGTCCGACAGACGGGCGAGTGCCGGCTGGATGGTGTGGAACGGCCGGCGGTGGGGCGCCAATCGGTTGTGGTGGCCCTGGGCGAGGCTGAAGCTGGTGCCGCGGTTCTGCCAGACCAGGCCGCTCTCGGCGAGCACCGTGCCGGAACCGAACTCCCAATAGAGGCTCTGTATGAAACTTACCGCGCGGCCTTCGCCGTCGATGGCGCCGAGCCAGACCGTGTCGCCGCCCTTGGCCGGCTCCGGCCAGACCAGCGCGCGGTCGCGGTCGACGTCCGCCGCCATGGCGTCGAGCGCCGCGCCGGTCAGGATCGAGGCCGGGTCGACCGACATGTAGGCCGGGTCCGTGACGTGCGCATCACGCACGCGGAACGCGCGCTTGGTCGCCTCGATCAGGCCGTGGACGAAGTCGAAGCCCTCGGCCTCCTTGACACCGAGACGCGCGTAGACGCCGAGCAGGATCAGCGATGCCAGCCCCTGTGTCGGCGGCGGCATGTTGAAGACTTGGTGGCCGGCAACGTCGAGCGAGAGCGGCTGCACATCGAGTGCCTGGTGGCGCTCCAGATCGGCGAGACGGAGCGGCGTGCCGGCGGCCTCTAAGTCGCGTGTCAGGCTCCGCGCCAGATCGCCCCGGTAGAAGTCGTCGAGACCGGCACGGGCGAGATGGTCGAGCGTCGCCGCCAGTCTGGGCTGGCGAAAGAGCGCCCCTTCCCTGGGCGGCTGGCCGTCGACCAGATAGGTCTCGGCGAAGCCCGGCACGTCGGCGAGCTCGGTCCGTTTTGTCCGGGTGTTTTCGGCCTGGGTGCGGGTCACCCCGATGCCGTCCTCGGCATAGAACCGCGCGTCCTCCAAGAGACGCGCGAGCGGCAGCTTGCCGCCCCAATGGCCCCGGCTCAATTCATAGGCGCGCTGCCAGCCCGATACAGCGCCGGCGACGGTCAAGGCCGCAAGCGGCCCCCGCGTCGGGATCGCGTGCAGGCCGGCGGCAGCGTAGAAATCCGGATCGGCGAGCCCGGCGGCGGCGCCGCAGGCGTCGATGCCGACGACGTCACGGCCGGGCGCGTGCGCCAGCCAGAAATTGTCGCCGCCGAGACCGTTCATGTGCGGGTAGACGACGGCGATGGTGCTGGCCGCCGCGATCATCGCCTCGATGGCGTTGCCGCCGTCCTCGAGCACGCGGAGCCCCGCCCGCGCCGCTAGGTGATGCGGGGCCGTGACCATGCCCCTGCGGGCACGAACCGTTTGCAGCATGGGCGCTACTCCTTCGCTGTCGACTTTCGGCGTTACTTGGCGCGGCGCTCCGCCGACGCACTCAGCGTGACGATGCGGCGCATGTCTTCATCGTCGAACTGCGTCCGATCCGCAAGGAAAGAATACGCCATGTCGAGGGCGTCATCGCCCCAGAAGAGCTCGCCCTCGATGGCGAGCGTGGGGACGCCGAAGACGCCGGCGGCGATTGCCCTGGCACCGTTCTCCAGCAGGGCCTGCTTGACCTCGGGCCGCGCCGCGAGCGCATCGCCGTTGTCGATGCCGAGGGCATTTTGCATGGCGGCCCAGCCGGCGTCGTCGTCGGGGAGCGCGCCCGCAACCCAGATGCTCTCGAAAATCTTCCGCACCACATCGAGCCCGCCGCCAAGCGCGATCGCCAGCCGGAGCGCGCGCAACGGATTGAACGGATGCTTCGGTGGTGTGCGGTAGGGAATGCCGTCGCGCCGCGCGCGCCAGGCGCACTGGCGAAAGGCGAACACCTTCTTCGGCGGCACCTCGGCCGGGCCCTTCTGACCCCAGTGATCCAGGAGGCCGGCGAACAGCACCGGCACGCATTCGAGATCGGCCTTGGCTGTTAGCGGCGCGAGCCTGGTCGACTGCAGGTAGGCGAAGGGCGAAATGACGTCGTAGTACCATCTAACGCGGGTCATGGCCGGCCCCGGTTATTCGGCCGCCGGTTTGCGCGCCGCCAGCCGGGCGGGCGCCGGGTCGAAGTCGAGCTTCGGCGTTTCCGGCACCTGACAGCCGACCGGGCAGCAACGGCCGGGCTGGCGGTCGCGGCTCACGTCCTTGCCGTCCGAGGCCAAGACGCCGCGATCGAGCAGCTTCTTTACCACCTCGACGCGGTCCTCGATCGGATAGTAGCGATAGATTTCGCGCTTCATCGCCTCCGGCGAGCCGCCGCCATGCAGCGAGATCACCGAATACCAGCCGGCCTCGTCCGACGCCGTCAAGTCCTCCATCAGCCGCGCCACCGCCATGCGCTTGCCGTGCGGCACGTCCTCGCGGGTCTGCAGCATGGAGGCCAGGTCGCCTGCGGTCTCCGGATTGTGGTCCTCGTCGGGGCCAGGCAGGGTGACGATCAGCCCGCCCGAGACCTCGTGCGCGAGGCGGTGCATGTCGTAGATCTGGGTCGCCAGCAGCAGCTTGCCGACGTTGGCGAAGACGCCGTCGGGTTGGAAGATGCCGGAAGGGTCCTGGAAACCGTAGACCGACGCGGCGACGCCGCATGCGTAGAAGCCCTCGACGATCTTGATCAGCTCGACCATGCGGTCGCGGAGATGCGGCGTTGTTTCCGGTTCGAGGCCGTTGGCCTGGCTCATCAGCACGCCGGCGCCGATCAAGAGATCGCCGAAACCGGCGCGCGCGCCGATGCAGCTGTGGCGGTGGTGTGTCGCGTAGATACGGGTTAGCAGATGCGAGTGGCGCCAGGCGTCCTTGCTGCCGCCGTCGAGGAAGACCCTGTCCCACGGCACGAACACGTCGTCGAACATGACGACGCCGGTCGACTGGCCGTAGCGGCCGGAGAACTTCGCCGCCTCCCTGCCCGGCCGGCCGGACGGACGGGCCGAAATGGTGACACCCTCGGCATCGGCCGGCACCGCGCAGCAGACGGCGAAGTCGGCGTCGGCCTCGGTCATGTTCCGGCATGGCATGACCAGGAACTCGTGCATGTAGGGCGCGCCGGTGACGATCGCCTTGACGCCGCGGATGACGATGCCGTCGGCGCGGCGTTCGGTGATGCGCACGTAGGCGTCCTGGTTCCACTGCTGGTGCGGACGCAGCGAGCGGTCGCCCTTTCCGTCTGTCATGGCGATACCGATGGCGAGGTCTTCGTCCTGGACGCGGTGCATGTAGTCGAGGAAACGCTGATGCTCCTCGCCGCCGTCCTCGGCCGCCATCAGGTGCGTCACCTGGTAGAGCGCGGCGAAGGAATCGTGGATCAGGTAGCGCTGCACGCAGCCGCCCTCGCGGCACAAGAGCCGCACGGCTTCCAGCTTGTTGATCAGGTCCTGCGGCGTGCGGTCGAGGTGCACCATGCGATTGACCTCGTGCCCCGAGGTGTGGCTGGTCGCCACCATCAAGGGCCGGTAGGCGTCGATCAGCGCGAAATCGTAGGTCAATGCCACGGCGTTGACGCCGGGCGCCAGTACCGGCGCATCGGCGACGCTCTCGATGCGTTCGCCATCGACGAACACGCGCGGCTTCAACGCGCGCAGCGACTCACGGTAACCGTCACCGGATAGGAACATGTCTGCCTCGCCTGTCATGGACGCCTTTTGGCGTCGCGATTGATTTTAAGCCCCGGCCACGTGCCCAGACTACCCATCAATTTAATTAACGTTTACGTAAACGTCAATTTGTATTGCAAGCGAGTCACCGATCGATTTCAGGCGGCGAGGATAACGGTCTGAGAAGGTTCGAGATGGAGCGCCACCTGTTCGCCCTGGGCCACCGGCCGGGTGCCGGTGCGGTGCTGTTCGTCGACCAGTACGCGGTGCGGCCCGACCTGGACGGTGTAGCGGATGATGCTGCCGAGGAATTCGGTGTGCGAGACTTGGCCGCTCAAGCGCACCGAGCCACCCACCGAAGCCGCGTCGGCGCGGACCAGAAGCGCGTTCTGCGGGCGGAATACCAGTACCCTGCCATCCGCCGGCGCGCCCGGGGCCGGCACCTGGATACCGCCCTCCGCCGTAAACATGCCGCCGCGGACCGCGCCGGGAATGGCGTTGGTCGTGCCGAGGAATTCGGCGACGAATAGGTTGGAGGGATTATCGTAGAGCGCCATGGGCGGACCGACTTGTTGCAGAATCTTGTCATTCAGGACGGCGATACGGTCAGCCATGGTGTTGGCCTCTTCCTGGTCATGGGTGACGAACACCGTGGTCAGGCCGAGTTGACGTTGTAGCGAATGGATCTCATGACGCATTTGGATGCGCAGGTTGGCGTCGAGATTGGAAAGCGGCTCGTCGAGAAGCAGCACGCGCGGGCGGATGACGATGGTGCGCGCCAACGCGACCCGTTGCTGCTGGCCGCCGGAGAGCTGCGACGGACGGCGTTCGGCCAGGTCGAGCAAATCGACCGTATCCAACGCCTCGTCGACGCGACGGCGGATTTCCGCCGCCGGCACATGGCGCTCCTCGAGGCCGAAGGCGACGTTCTTGCGCACCGTCATGTGCGGCCACAGCGCATAGCTTTGAAACACCATGCCGACGTTGCGGCGGTAGGGCGGCAGGCCGGCAACGTCTTCGCCGTCGATTTTGATGGACCCGCTCGGTTGCGGCCCGAACCCGGCAATGGCGCGCAGCAAGGTCGACTTTCCGGAGCCGGAAGGCCCCAGGAACGCGAAGAACTCACCCGGCTCGATCACAAGGTCGATGTCTTTGAGAACCTCGGTCTTGCCGAACGCGATCGACAAGTTTTCGATGCGGATTTCGACCGGCGCCGGCTGCGCCAGTGTATCTTCAGGCATGGACTTTGACCTCCTCGGCAACGACAGCGATGGCCTCGCGCTCGCGCTTTCCGCGCTCGATCAACAGGTGTGAAAGATAGGTTCCGAGCCCGACGATGACGACCGCGAACATGCCGAGCGCGGCACCCGGCCCACGACCGGCGGCGGATTGCATGAATTCGTAAATACCGGCCGCCAGCGGCGCGTCGGACTCCTGAGAGACCAGCATGATCGTTGCCGACAGCTCGACCGACGCGGTGGCGAAGCTGGTGACGAAACCGGCCATGATGCCGCCGCTCATCAACGGCACGACGATCCTGCGCACCGTCGTCGCCTTGGTCGCGCCGACGTTCTCGGCTGCCTCCTCGAGCATGACGCTGACCTGCTGCAGCGCGGCGACACAGGCCCGCAGCGCGTAAGGCAGCCGCCGCACGGTCAGGGCGATGACGATGATCACCCACCACGTCGCCAGCGGTTGGTCAATGACCGGCACCTGGAAGTCGTGGAAGGTTCGCAAATAGCCGATGCCGAGGACGACGCCGGGAATTGCGAGCGCGCCCATGGCGGTGTAGTCGAGCCACTTGCGCCCGACCAGCTTGGTGCGCCACACCAGATAGGCGATCGCCGTGCCGATCACGACATCGGCGCTGGCCGCGATACCGGCGTAGAGC
>JAYOXJ010000122.1:864-9475 GCA_038152725.1 Rhodospirillaceae bacterium | reverse complement strand
TCGAACGTCCATCGCGGCGCGCACTACCTGAGCCAGCGCTCGACAGACGCCTACGAGGAAGCGCGTTCCATCGTCCAGCGTTTCATCAACGCGCCTTCGGACAAGAACATCATCTTCACCCACAATGTCACCGAAGCCGTCAACCTGGTGGCTGCGACCTGGGGGCGGAAGTTTCTCAATGCCGGCGACGAGGTCATCGTCACCGAGATGGAACACCACGCCAACATCGTGCCGTGGCACATGCTGCGCGTCGAGAAAGGCATTAAGCTCAAGGCCGTGCCCATCACCCAGGCGGGCGAGTTCCGTATCGAGGATTTCGAGGCCGCGCTCAGCCCGAACACCAAGCTGATCGCCGTCACCGAATGCTCGAACGTGCTCGGTACCCGCGTGCCGATCAAGCGCGTGGTCGAACTGGCTCACGCGCGCGGCATTCCGGTGCTGGTCGACGGTGCCCAGGGCGTCGTCCACCAGAAGGTCGACGTGCAGGCGCTGGATTGCGATTTCTACGCCTTCACTGGCCACAAGCTCTACGGGCCGAGCGGCATCGGTGTGCTCTACGGCAAGGCCGAGATTCTCGATGGCATGCCGCCCTACCAGGGCGGCGGCGACATGATCGACCATGTCAGCTTCGACGACGTCACCTATGCCGAGCCGCCGCACCGCTTTGAGGCCGGCACCCCGCCGATCGTCCAGGCGATCGGGCTTGGCGCCGCGATCCGCTACGTCGAACGCCTGGGAATGGATAACATCCACGCCCATGAGCAGGGCTTGCTCGCCTATGCCAACGAGCGTCTTGCCGGCATCGACGGGTTTCGCTTCATCGGCACCGCAGCCGACAAGGCGGCGATCGTGTCGTTCCTGGTCGAAGGCCTGCATCCCTTCGACGTCGCCGCGGTGCTCGACCGCCAGGGCGTTGCCGTCCGCGTCGGCCAACACTGCGCCGAGCCGTTGATGAACCGCCTCGGCGTCGATGGCACCGTTCGTGCCTCATTCGGGCTCTACAACAACCGCGCCGACGTCGATGCGCTGGTGGCCGCCATCGAGAAGGCCAAGGAGATGCTCGGATGACGGCGGCCACGGAACGTTACGGGGAATTCGTCGAAGCGCTTGAGATCATCGACGACGAGGACCTGCGCTTCGAATACATCATCGACATCGGCAAGAAGGCCGCCAACGGCGCCTTCCGGGACGAATGGAAGAGTGACGGCAACCTCATGCACGGCTGCATGTCGAAGGTCTGGATTGTCGACCGCATGAAGGACGGCCGGCATTTTTTCCAGGGCTTCAGCGACGCCATTATCGTCAAGGGCCTTGTCACCATGATGGTGGAATCGTTCAGCGGGCTGACCGCCGACGAACTCGCCGATCTTAACGAGGATCACGTCCGTAAGCTCAATCTCGGCGCGCTTACGACGCAGCGCCAGGTGGGCATGCTGGCGATGCTGGAACACATGAAGAAACTGAGCCGGGTCGGCGGAAACCTGCCAGCCGACGCGGCGTGATGGGAGAATCCTGAATGTATCACATGCACGGATACGGTACGCCGATGGAACCGTCGATGGAAGAATTCACCGCCAGTGCCGGTGAACCGCTTGCCGACGGCGTCCAGATCGCCGCCGAGGACGCCATCGTCGAGGCGTTGCGCACCGTTTTCGACCCGGAAATTCCGGTCAACATCTACGACCTCGGGCTGATCTACACCATCGACATCAAGGACAAGGGCGATGTGTTCGTCGAGATGTCACTGACCGCGCCGGGCTGCCCGGTGGCCGGCGAAATGCCTGGCCAGGTCGCGGAAGCAGTGGCCAAGGTCGATGGTACCGGCCAAGTCGAGGTCAAGCTGGTTTGGGATCCGATGTGGACGCCGGAACGCATGTCCGAGGACGCCAAGCTTGCCCTCGGCATGTACTGAGACTATGTAAGAACGTAAGGATTTATGGACATGAACGCCGTAACCGAACGCCCGCCGCTGTTGACTCTGACCGATGCCGCTGCCGATCGGGTGAAATCCCTGATGGCGAAAAGCGACAAGCCGGTTTCCGGCTTGCGCGTCGGCGTGTCGTCGAAAGGCTGCTCCGGCCTCTCTTACGTTTTCGAATATGCCGAAGGCAAGGTCGGCCTTGAGGAAGAAGTCGAAAGCAAGGGCGTGAAAATCTTCATCGACCCGATGGCGGTGATGTTCATCATGGGCAGCGAAATGGACTACCGCGAGGACAAGCTGCAGTCTGGTTTCGTGTTCAACAATCCCAATGCCAAGAACGTCTGCGGCTGCGGCGAGAGTTTCTCGGTCTGATTCCCTCCATGTTGAAGATGACCTTCATCGACCCCGGGGGGAAGCGCCATGAGGTCGAGGCCCCCGAGGGCTTGACCGTGCTTGAGATCGCACACCGCCATGGTTTCGACCTCGAAGGTGCCTGCGAAGGCTCGATGGCGTGTTCCACATGCCACGTCTATGCCGACCCGTCATGGTTCGACAAACTCGGTCCGGTCAGCGAGGAGGAGGAAGACATGCTCGACCTCGCCTTCGACGTGCGCGAGACCTCGCGCCTCGGCTGCCAGATCACCATGACCAAGGACCTCGATGGCCTCGTCGTCACTTTGCCATCGACCCATTACAACCTCATGGGCGGTTGAGGGGGATATCCCCTTGAGCGCCGCAATCTCCATTCCGCTGCTCGATCTCGTCGCCGTCGGCTGGTTCCTGGCCGCATGGACCGGCTATACGCTGATCGCCGACGGCATTTCCGCGCAGCACCGACGCACGCTCGCTCGCGTCATGCATACCCACCGTCGGCGCTGGATGGACTGCATGATGGAGCGCGAGCAGCGCATGCCGGACGTCAACATCCTGATCGCACATAACAACAGCGCGGCGTTGTTTTGCTCGACCTCGATCCTGATCCTGGCCGGTGTGGTGGCGATCCTCGGCAACATCGAACGCATTCGCGAGGTGTTGTCGCAGTTCTCCTTCGCGGCGCATTCGTCGCAGGCGCTGATCGAGCTCAAGACCGTGCTGCTGTTGCTGATCTTCATCTATGCATTCTTCAAGTTCGCCTGGAGTTTGCGCCAGTTCAATTACGCGCTGATCCTGATCGGCGGTGCGCCCAAGATGGGCTCCTGCGATGCCGACACCGCAGGCGACTATGCCGAGCGTGCCGCCCAGGTGCTGAGCCGCGCCGGCGGCACCTTCAATCGCGGCATCCGGGCCTACTATTTCGGACTCGCCAGCCTAGTCTGGTTCATCCAGCCGATCGCCTTCATGATCGCCACCGTCTGGGTATTGCTGGTGATTTATCGGCGCGATTACCGCTCGGTGACGCTGTCGGCGCTCTCCGACGGCGTCGATCCGAAACAACTGCCGCCCGCCGGCGGCAGCGGCTACTGACTTGTAAGGGCGCGTTGACGCCCTATATTCCGGCCATGTCGCTCACGTTCATTCCTAAACCGCCGAAAGACACTCGCGTGGTCGTGGCCATGTCGGGCGGCGTCGATTCGTCGACCACAGCCGCGCTCATGGTCGAGGCTGGATACGAGGTGATCGGTGTCACGCTGCAACTCTACGACTACGGTGCTGCCGCCAAGAAGAAAGGCGCCTGCTGCGCCGGCCAGGACATCTTTGACGCCAAGCGCGTCGCCGAGACGCTAGGGATTCCGCATTACGTCCTCGACTACGAAAGCCGCTTTCGCGAGGAAGTGATCGAGGATTTCGCCGAGAGCTACCTGCGTGGCGAGACCCCGATCCCCTGCGTACGCTGCAATCAAACCGTTAAATTCCGCGACCTGCTCGCCACCGCCAAGGACCTGGATGCTGATGCCCTGGTCACCGGCCACTACGTGCGCCGCGTCGAGGGGGCCGCCGGGCCGGAGATGCACCGCGCCGTCGATCCGGGCAAAGACCAGAGTTATTTCCTGTTCGCCACCACGCGCGGCCAGTTGAGTCACCTGGATTTCCCGCTGGGTGGCATGGACAAAGCCGAAACCCGCCGCCATGCCGAGCGTTTCCAGCTTCCCGTCGCCGCCAAGCCGGAAAGCCAGGATATCTGCTTCGTGCCCGACGGCGATTACGCCGGGCTGCTGGCCAAGTTGCGGCCCGGTGCCTGGGAGCCGGGAGACATCGTCGATATCGACGGTACCCGCCTCGGCGGCCACGACGGCATCGTGCATTTCACCGTCGGTCAGCGACGCGGTCTTGGGATCGCCACCGGTGAGCCACTCTACGTCGTCCGCATCGAGCCTGTGACGCGCAATGTCGTGGTCGGGTCAAAGGAAGCGCTACTCTGGCGAAGCTTCGAGATCGCCGACGTCAACTGGCTCGGCGATGGCGAAGGCCCGGGCCCAGACGACGACATCACGGTCAAGATCCGCTCCACCACCCAGCCGGTTGCGGCGCGGGTCGAGCAGGCCGATAATGGGCGTTGGCGCGTGACCTTCGCCGAGCCTGCTGCCGGCACATCGCCCGGCCAGGCCGCGGTCATCTATCAGGGCGAGCGTGTGCTCGGCGGCGGCTGGATTCAACGCGACGCCGCTTGAACGAATTCCCTCTGTCTTCGTCGTCCGCTACAATCGGCGCGGACCTCGAATAAAGGGAATGCATCCCATGACGCGAAATCTTGCTTTTGCCGCCTCTGCGCTGGCCTTGGTGATGGGCGCTGCGCCGGATGCCTCGGCGCACGGCGTCGAGCCGACGGCGCGGCCCTGGACCAAGGTGGAACACGACGCCGACCGCGCAGCCTACGATTTCTGGTCGTTCCTGACCAACCCGGCGGAAGCCGCCGTCCACATCACCATCGATATGTCCGGCGGCTACCGATACGTTCGTTCCGACGGCATACCGGACCACCAACCCGGACAGTTTCCCAACCGCGGCAACCCTCACACCATTTCCAAGCAGGACTACAATTTCCGCGTGACGTTGCGGCCGCAAATGGCGGGTCGGTTGACGCAGCTGGGGCACCAGAATTTCGGCGTCGCCCTCAACGGCGTGCCGTTCGACCCCTTGACCGCCGAATACTGGCGCCGCGACCGCAGTTCGGGCTGGAACATCGAGGCGATGTCGGGTGCCATGAACTTGGGTCTCGACAAGAGCAACGCCCACGTCCAGCCGAACGGCGCCTATCACTATCATGCGGTGCCGAACGGCCTGATCGAGAAATTTCCGTTCCGCGACAAGCCGACACTTTTGGGCTATGCCGCCGACGGTTTTCCCATGTACGGGCCGTTCGGTTATCAGGACCCGCGCAATCCTGGGAGCGCCATGGTGCAACTTCGCCCGAGCCACCGGGTCAAACAGGGCACGAGGCCGTCCGGTCCCGGCGGGCGCTACGACGGCACCTACGTGCAGGACTACGAGTACGTCGCCGACCTTGGCGATCTCGACGCCTGCAATGGCCGCGAGGGTGTGACGCCGGAGTATCCCAAGGGCACCTACTATTACGTCATGACAGCCGCCTATCCGTTCATTCCGCGTTGCTGGGTCGGCACGCCAGACCAGAGTTTCAGCCGCGGCCGGCCCGGCGGAGGTATGGGCGGCGACATGGGGGGAGGCATGGGACGCGGTCCCAACAGCTTCGGCCAAGGCGGCATGGGTGGCGGCACGCCGCCGGGCGGCATCGGCCAGGGCGGTATGCAACAGGGCGGAATGATGGGTGGCGGCCGCAGGGGCGGCCGGCCGGATCTCAACGCCGCGGCCCAACGCTTGGGCATTTCCGTCGAGCAACTGCGCCAGGCCCTGGGGCCGCCGCCGCCGGATTTCGAGAGCGCCGCGCAAAAGCTCGGCATCAGCGCCGATCAGCTGTTCAAGGCGCTGCACCCGAATGGCCGCCGATAGGCCGGCGGGCGGCGACGTTTAGTTTCCGGACGTCTGCGGCGTCGGCAATACCAAGTCGGCCTCGCCGGTGGCGGCCAGCGTCTCGAGCGCTTCCGCTGCCTTCTGCTGGCGCTTCCACATGTCGGCATAGCGGCCGCCCAAGGCCAGGAGTTCCGCATGGCGTCCGCGTTCAGCGATGCGGCTCGCGTCGAGTACGATGATCTCATCGGCGTCGATCACGGTCGAGAGCCTGTGCGCGATGGTTAGCGTGGTGCGGTCGCGCGACACCGCCTTGAGGGCCGTCAGGATCTCCTGCTCGGTGGCGCTGTCGAGGGCGGACGTCGCCTCATCGAACACCAGGATACCGGGGTTCTTCAGCACTGTGCGGGCGATGGCGACGCGCTGGCGTTCGCCGCCGGAAAGTTTGAGGCCGCGTTCGCCGACCATGGCCTGGTAGCCTTCCGGCAGGCTTATGATGAAATCGTGGATCTGCGCGACCCGCGCGGCCTGCTCGACCTCGGCCGGGGTGGCGCCGGGGCGGCCGTAGGCGATGTTGTAGTAGATGGTGTCGTTGAACAGCACTGTGTCCTGCGGAACCATGCCGATGGCAGAGCGGAGGCTCGCCTGGGTAACGTCGCGAATGTCCTGGCCGTCGATGCGGATGGCACCACCTGTGACGTCGTAGAAGCGGAACAGCAGCCGGGAGATGGTCGACTTGCCGGCGCCGCTGGCGCCGACGATGGCGATGGTATTGCCCGGCGCCACCTCGAAAGAAACACCCTTCAGGATTTCCCGTTTGGCGTCGTACGAGAAAGCGACATCGTCGAAGGCCACCCGCGCGCCCTGGAGCGCAAGCGCCGGCGCACCCGGCTTGTCCTCGACCTCGGTCTGCTGCTCGGTCAATTCGAACATGGCCTCCATGTCGGCGAGGGAGCGTTTGATCTCGCGATAGACGAACCCGAGGAAGTTGAGTGGCAGGAACAGCTGGATAAGGTAGCTGTTGATCAGCACGAAGTCGCCGATGGTCATGGTGCCTTCGACGACGCCGTAGCCGGCCATGATCATCAGGATGGTGACGCCGGCCGAGATGACGGCGCCCTGTCCGATGTTCAGGAGCGCCAGTGACGTACCGGAACGGATGGCGGCATCCTCGTAGCGCTTGAGCGCGGAGTCGAACCGGTTCGATTCATGCTCCTCGTTGCCGAAGTATTTGACCGTTTCGAAGTTCAAGAGGCTGTCGACGGCGCGCGTCGTCGCCTGGGCGTCGGTCTCGTTCATGGTGCGCCGGAACTGGATGCGCCATTCGGTCACCACCGTGGTCCAGACCACGTAGATGGCCATGATGACGAAAGTCACCAGGCCATAGATGAAGCCGTAGAGGTACCAGAGGATGCCGCAGACCAGCACGATTTCGAGAAGCGTGGGGAGGATGTTGAAGAGCATGAAGCGAAGCAGGAACTCGATGCCCTTGGTGCCGCGCTCGACGGCACGGGTGACGCCGCCGGTCTTGCGTTCCAGGTGGAAGCGCAGCGACAGGCGGTGGAGGTGTCGGAAGGTCTTGAGTCCGGCCTCGCGGATTGCGCGCTGGGCAACGCGTGTGAAAACGGCATCACGGAGTTCGCCGAAGGTCTGCGACAACACCCGGGCGAGGCCGTAGCCGATCAGCAGTGCGATCGGCACCGCGACCAGCGCATTTACCTTGCCGCCGAGCGCATCCACAGCCCCCTTGTAAAACATCGGCACGACCACGTTGGCCGCCTTGGCGGCGACCAGGAGCGCCATGGCGACGACAACCCGGAACCGCAGCCCAGGCGCGTCGGTTGGCCAAAGGTAGGGCAGCATGGTGCGGATGGTCTTGAGGTCGTTATTGGCACCGAAACGGCCATTTTGAAGGGGCATTGATCGCATCTGATTTTCGTAAGGAGGGTGTCAGCAAACGGTAGGATACGTTAGCCGAATATAGGCCGATTGCTCGCCATTTCAGCCTCCAAAGGGGAACTATTTTGGAATCCGGTTACGATTTCAGCGACTTGCGGGTCCTGGTATGCGACGACAGCCGGCAAATTCGGTCGTTGATCTGTTCGTTTCTGTACGGTTTCGGGGTGAAGGACGTCGAAGAGGCGATCGATGCCGACGATGCCTTCAAGCGCATGGTGGACTTCGATCCAGACCTGATCATCACCGACTGGAACATGCCGCCGACCGATGGCCTGGAATTCGTGCGCAAGGTGCGCAACAGCGCCGATTCGCCCAATCCCTAAGTGCCGATCATCATGCTGACCGGCTATACGGAACTGCATCGGGTCAAGCAGGCACGCGATCCCGGTATTTCCGCGTTTCTTGCCAAACCTGTCAGCGCGCAGGCATTACACAAACGACTCGTTTCCGTAGTCGATGACCGTCGGCCGTTCGTCAGGAACGACAGGTTTTTCGGTCCGTGCCGCCGGTCCAATCGACGTGGCGGTTATCCGGGCTCCGAGCGACGGAAACAAGAACAGTAATCGATCCAGCGGGCGACCAGGCGAATGGCGGATAAGACGGAAATCATTCGGCCGAGCCGGCACATCTCCAAAAAGGTTCCGAAGACGGGCGGCCCGACACCCGATGTCGCCATCCTTCGCGCGCTCAACGCGGCCGAGGATCTGATGGAGCAGTACCAGGGCTGGGCAGTCGACGACCTCTCCAAGCTCTGGATGCAGTTTCAGGAGTTGGCCCAGGAGGAAAGCCGCGAATTGGCGGCCGGCGAGATTCTCGACATGTTCAACGTGTCGCACGAGATCCGTGGCCAGGGCGGCTCATTCGGCT
>JAYOXJ010000122.1:0-854 GCA_038152725.1 Rhodospirillaceae bacterium | reverse complement strand
GACAGGAAGCAGCTTTCGCTGGTGGAGCTCGAAGTCATTCGCGTAAATATTCTGGCCATGAAGGCCGTCTTCCGTCATGAACTTCGCGGACCGCAGACGCCGCTGCGGCGCGATCTTGATGAGCTTTTGCAAATGCTGCGCACCAAGGTCGATCTGCAAAGCAGATTCGGTCAGGGCGACTTCGGCGAATAGCCTACTCCCACTCGATGGTGCCGGGCGGTTTCGAGGTCACGTCGTAGACGACGCGGTTGATGCCGCGCACCTCGTTGATGATGCGGCTGGCGACGCGGCCCAAGAAGGCGTGGTCGTAAGGGTAGTAATCGGCGGTCATGCCGTCGGTGGAGGTGACGGCGCGAAGCGCGCAGACGTGATCATAGGTGCGGGCGTCACCCATGACGCCGACGGTCTGCACCGGCAACAGTATGGCGAAAGCCTGCCAGATGGCGTCGTAGAGACCGGCGTTCCTGATCTCCTCGAGATAGATGGCATCGGCCTTTCTCAGCACGTCGAGCTTGTCGCGGGAGATGGCGCCGGGCACGCGGATGGCCAGGCCGGGCCCGGGGAAGGGATGGCGGCCGACGAAACTCTCGGGCAGGCCCAATTCGCGGCCCAAGGCGCGGACCTCGTCCTTGAAGAGTTCGCGCAGCGGCTCGACCAGTTCCATGTTCATGCGTTCCGGCAAGCCGCCGACGTTGTGGTGCGACTTGATGGTGACGCTCGGGCCGCCGGTGAACGAGACGCTTTCGATGACGTCCGGATAGAGCGTGCCCTGGGCCAGGAACTTGGCACCGCCGATGCTCTTGGCCTCGGCCTCGAAGACGTCGATGAACAGCTTGCCGATGGTCTTGCGCTTC
>JAYOXJ010000121.1:4027-9548 GCA_038152725.1 Rhodospirillaceae bacterium | reverse complement strand
TTATGTGCCGATCTGGGAGGATCCGCTGCGCAACTTATCGCAGTTGATCTGGCCAGCGTTGGCAACAGGATATAGATATTCCGCCGTCGCGACGCGAATGACCCGTTCGGCGCTTCTCGAAGTGTTGCGTGAGGATTACGTCCGCACGGCCCGCGCCAAGGGCTTGGTTGAGAAGGTGATCATCAACCGCCACGCGCTCAAGAACGCGCTGTTGCCGGTGGTTACCATCATCGCGCTCGAATTCGCCTTCCTGATGGGTGGCTTGGTGGTGACCGAGCAGGTCTTCAACCTGAACGGCATCGGCAAGTTGTTCGTGGAATCGGTCGGGGCCCAGGACTTCAACATGACCCAGCAATTGGTCATGCTGGTGGTGGTGATCTTCATCATCACCAACCTGTTCGTTGACATTTTTTACGCGTGGCTCGATCCACGCATCCGCTATAGCTAAGGGCAAGCCGTCATGACAACCGTAACCGAGATCCAAGTCGAATCCGATTTCGAGGAATTGTCGCCGAAGAAAACCTGGTTGCAGGTCTTCCAGGAGATGTGCCGCAAACAGCCCCTGGGCGTTGCCGGCGGCGCCATTGTTGTGGTGATGGTGGTGATGGCGGTTTTCGCCAATATCATCACCGTCTACAACCCCGAGGCCAACGACCTGCAGTACATGCTGCAGTCACCGAGCGAGATGTTCTGGCTCGGCACCGATCAGTTCGGTCGCGATCTTCTTACCCGCATCATCTACGGCGCCCGCACGGCACTGTTCGTCGGTTTCACCTGTGCCATCGTCGGGGCCACGCTCGGCCTCGTGCTCGGCGTGGCCAGCGCATTTTTCGGCGGATGGTTCGACCTGATCGTGCAGCGCATCGTCGACGTGGTGATGTCGTTCCCGCTGATCATCCTGGCACTGGCCGTCGTTTCGACGCTCGGACCCGGCACCCAGAACGTGATCATCGCCATCACCATCCCGATGATCCCGCGCTGTGCCCGCGTGGTGCGATCGAGTGCCCTGGCGATCCGCGAGATTCCCTACGTGGATGCGGCACGTGCGCTCGGCTTCTCCAACGCCCGCATCATCCTTCGTCACATGGTGCCAAACGTCATGGCGCCCTACCTGATCATGCTGACCTCGTTCCTCGGTCAGGCGATCCTGCTCGAGGCCTCGCTCAGTTACCTCGGCATGGGCGTTCAGGAGCCTACCCCGGCCTGGGGTCTGATGCTGCAGGGCGGCGCCGAGGAGTTCGCGGAAAGCGCGCCCTGGGTGGCCATCTGGCCGGGTGTCGCCATCTCGCTCGCGGTGTTCGGCTTCAACCTGTTCGGTGACGCCGTTCGCGATACCCTCGATCCGAAATTGCGTTCGCGCTAAGCACTGCCATAATGGGTCCAATTGGTTGACCTCCGGTCCCAAGGACCGGAGGTCACTTTTTTCGGAAACAGGATCCGCTCAATGTATTTCGATTGGCGGCTGTGGGCCTTCACGGAAGGCGCGCGCGGAAGGATCGCGGGTACGGTGGCGCTCGGGCTTTTGGGCGCCGCCGTCGGCATCGCCCGCCTGGCGCTGCTGGGCTGGCTGCTGGCGGCCGTGTTCCGTGGCGAGGCCCTGGAAAGCCTGATCGTGCCCTTTGTCCTGGTCGGACTCACCATGGTGGTTCGCGGCGTACTTGAACATACCCGCACTATGGTCGCGCACGAGACGGCAGCCCGCATCCAGCGCCGCATGCGCCGCCGCATCTTCGATAAGATCGTCGAACTCGGACCGCAGCATTTCGGCCAGCGCCGTACCGGCGACGTCATCGTCTCGCTGGTCGACGGGGTCGAACAACTCGAGACTTACTTTGGCAAATACCTGCCGCAGTTGTTCGTGGCCGGCATGACGCCGATCTTGATTGCTGGCTTCGCATGGTTCCTGGATGGATACGTTGCCGCCGTGCTTTTGGCGGCGGCGCTGATTAGCCTGATGGCGCCGGCGGCTTTCCACGCTTGGGACCACCGCAACAGCCTGGCACGGTCCAAGACCTACAAGGCTTTCGCCGCCGATTTCCTCGATTCGCTGCAGGGCCTGGCGACGCTCAAGGCCTTCGGCCAGTCCGGCGCCCGGCTCGAACTCTTGAGCGAACGCGCACATGCGCTCTTCCGTTCGACCATGTGGGTGCTGGCCACCAACGCCTTGGCCCGCGGCATCACTGATGCCGGTATCGCCATCGGTGCGGCGGTGGCGCTCGGCGTCGGCGCCTGGCGGGTATCGGCCGGAGAGGCCAGCCTTGGCACGTTGTTGATCATTCTGATGATGGGCACCGAGGCGTTCCGTCCGCTCCGCGATCTCCGCGCGCTCCTGCACAACGGCATGGTCGGTCAGTCGGCGGCGATGTCGATCTTCAACATCCTCGACCAGTCGCCGGTGATCTCGGACAAACCGCTTCAAATCCGGCCGACGCTTAGCCCGACGCTCGCCTTCGAGGACGTGGTGTTCAGCTATCCGGGCAGCAACGAACCGGCGCACAAGGGCGTTTCCTTCCGGGTCGAGGCGGGCGAGCGCATCGGCGTCGTTGGCGCCAGCGGCTCTGGCAAGTCGACGCTCTTGAAACTGGCACTCCGGCTCTACGATCCCGATAGTGGCACGGTGCGGGTCGGCGGCACGGTTGCCCGCGAACTCGATTTTGCCACCCTGCGCGCGCAAATGGCGGTGGTCAGCCAGGATACCCATCTGTTCCACGGCACTGTCGCCGAGAACCTGGCTTTCGGCCGCCCCGGCGCCAGCCGCGAGGAAATGCGGGCGGCCGCCGAAATGGCCAATGCGCATGGTTTCATCGCCGCGCTCCCGAACGGTTACGACACCATCATCGGCGAACGCGGGGTCAAGCTCTCCGGCGGCCAGCGCCAGCGCATCGCCATCGCGCGTGCACTGCTGCGCGATGCGCCGATCCTGATCCTCGACGAGGCGCTTTCCGCCGTCGATGCCGAGAACGAATGGGTCATCCAGGAGGCGCTCGGCCGGCTGATGAAGGGGCGCACTACGCTGATCTTCGCGCACCGGCTGTCCAGCGTCATCGACTGCGAGCGCATCCTAGTGATGGCCGATGGCCAAGTCGTCGACACCGGCAGCCACGCCGATCTCATCAAACGCGCCGGACCTTACCGCGAGCTGATGGCGGCACAGGCGGCGGAAGGGACGTCGCGAACGTCTTCTGCGGTACAGGACGTGCTCCTCGATGATGTGCCCGGGGACGAAGCGCCGCGCCCGGGTGCCGCCCAGACGGCGCCGGAGGAGGGCATCATCGCCGCCAGCGACCTGACCTGGATGCAGGTGATCGCGGCGCTGATGGCGCATATCGGTCCGTGGCGCTCCAAGGTCTGGCTGACGCTCTGTTGCGGCGTGACCCGCGTCCTCGCTTTCATCGGCGTTGGCGTCGCAGGCGCCTTGGCCGTGGCCGCGGTCAAACAGGGGCAGCCGTTCATGCCCTACCTCTACATCTTGGCCTTGTTGGCGCCGGTGGCCGGGTTGTTCCATTGGTTCGAGTCGTGGGTCGCCCACGACATGGCGTTCCGCATGCTGACCGAAATGCGCATTCAATTGTTCCGCAAGATCGATGCGCTGGCGCCGGCCTACCTGGTGCGCCGCCGCTCGGGCGATCTGGTCGCCATGGCGACCCAGGACGTCGAGATGGTCGAATACTTTTTCGCCCATACGCTGGCCCCGGCCGTGGTCGCGATCCTGGTGCCGGGCGCCGTGCTGATCGTGTTGGCGGCGAGCCACCCGCTGCTGGCGTTCGCGCTACTGCCATTCCTGATGTTCGTGGGCCTGAGCCCGTTCCTGATGCGCGGCCGGGTCGACCGGCTGGGTGCCCGGACCCGCGAGGCCCTGGGCGATCTCAACGCGCACGCCGTCGATACCGTTCAGGGCCTGGCCGAGATCGCCGCCTTCCAGCGCGAGGGTGAGCGCGGCCGCGAGTTCGATGAAAAGGTCCGGGCCTACCTCAAGATCAGGGTGCCGTTCTTCCGCGATTTGAGCCTGCAACACGCAGCCCTCGAAAGCGCCACGGGCTTGGGCGGTCTCGCCGTCGTCGTCGCCGGTGCGTCGCTGGTCCAGGCGGGCGCCATGACCTCGGCGCTGCTGCCGATGATGACGATCCTCGCCATGGCCGCCTTCCTGCCGGTTTCCGAGATCGCTCATGTCGGTCGTCAACTCGCCGATACCATGGGGGCGACGCGCCGCCTGCACGTTGTCGACAGCGAGCCGGTCGTCGTTCGCGACGGACCGGGCGTTACCGCCGCTGCCGAGCGTTCGCGCGGCATCGCCCTCGAGGATGTGTCCTTTGCTTATCCGGGCCGGGCGACGCGGGCACTTTCCGGCATCGATCTCGAAATTCCGGCGGGTACCACCATCGCCTTGGTCGGCCCATCGGGCGCCGGCAAGACCACGCTCGCCAACCTGCTGCTGCGGTTCTGGGATCCGGCTCAAGGCGCCATCCGTCTTGGCGGCGCCGACTTGCGCGACTTCAAGCTCGACGATCTTCGCCGCCAGTTCGCCTTGGTCGCCCAGGACACTTACCTCTTCAACGATACCCTCCGTGCCAATGTGATGCTGGCCCGGCCGGACGCCACGGCTGAAGAACTCGACCTCGCCATCGAACGCGCAGCGCTCGGCGATTTCATCCGCCGCCTTCCCCAGGGGTTGGAAACGCCGGTTGGCGAGCGCGGTGTGCGGCTCTCGGGCGGACAGCGCCAGCGCGTCGCCATCGCCCGCGCGTTCCTCAAGGATGCGCCGGTGTTGTTCCTCGACGAGGCGACGTCGCACTTGGATACGCTCAGCGAAAACGCCGTGCGCGTGGCGCTCGCGGCATTGATGCAGGATCGCACCACGGTGATCATCGCGCACCGACTGTCGACGGTGCGTGACGCCGACATCATCGCCGTCATGGACCAGGGCCGGCTGGTAGAGATCGGCAATCACGAAGAGCTTCTGGCGCGGGGCGGGCTCTACGCGCATCTGGTGCAGCGCCAATTGGCGGGCATGGCCGCCGAATAGCCATCGATCAGGGGAGACGAATGACCAAACGTGTGGCCCTCATGGGCATGATGCTGGAGAGCAACAGTTTTGCACCGCCCTCCGACGAGACCGCGTTCCGCACGCTCTGCTATCTCGCCGGCGCCGAGATGACCGCTGACATGGCGACGCCCAACCCGCGTCTGCCGGCCGAGATTTCCGGCTTCGCCAAGGCCATGAACGATGCCGGCGAGGACTGGGAGCCGGTGCCCATCGTCGTCACCGGGGCCGAGCCCGGCGGCCCGGTCGACGAGGCCTTCTTCCAGCGCACCAAGAAGGACATGGCCGAACGCCTCAAGGCCGCCGGAAAGCTCGACGGTGTGTTCTGCGCGTTGCACGGCGCCATGACATCGACCGAGGGCGACGATCCCGACGGCGAACTGCTGGAGATGGTTCGGGGCATTGTCGGTTCCGATGTGCCGCTGCTCGCTACGCTCGATCTCCATGCCAACATCTCCGAACGCATGGTCGAGATGGCCG